>NZ_JBALWD010000011.1:0-131630 GCF_036960985.1 Sneathiella sp.
GGTGCCGTTGTTGGTGTTCAACCTTTTGGTGGCGAAGGGTTGTCGGGAACGGGACCAAAAGCTGGCGGGCCACATTACCTCCGTCAATTTATGACGGGAAAACGGCCGGAAGGGCAATCTCGACCAATCAATATTTCAGAAGCGGCTTCCCTAGATACCAAGAAGGTCTATGAGATATGTGGAAAAGTAGCGGCGGGGCAACCGGAATGGCAATCTAATCCTAATCGTCGAATTTTTTTGGAAGAAACTGGCCAGAACGTGCAAGGCGAGATCGGGCGGCTCATACAAAACGCACTAACTAAATCGAATAATTATGACCCTTTGCCGCAAGACCTCGAAGGCCCGACAGGGGAAAGCAATAGATTGTCACTTTATGGCCGCGGAAACATTCTTTGTTGCGGTGACGATGCTTTGGGCCACGCGATTATGGCGTTGCTAACCGGGAATGCTGTAATACTGTTGGGCTCGACGGAGCAAACCTTGAAGTTTAAAGAAGCGGTTCTTGCTGCGAGCGCGCCAGACGATTTAGTGCAAATATTGGACATGGATCTTTCCCCTGAATTAATTGAATGCGCTTCCCCTCTCGCGGGCTTAGCACTTTCTGAAACCGGCTCGGAGATACGTGAAATCCGGATTGCTTTATCTAGGCGTCCGGGCGCGATTCTTCCATTGATAACGAATTGTGATGAATGGCAGGATTATGTGATCGAGCGCGCTATATGCATTGATACAACGGCCTCTGGTGGCAATACGGCATTGTTGGCTGCGATGGAAGGCTAATAGTCGCGGGCTAATTCAGTCCCATACAATTAGCATAGTAAGTCGTTGTGGCCGGCCAATCGGAGAAAACGCCCTTTACACCGACATCTTGCGCCAAAACATGCAAAGCAACCATCATATCTCCGTCATTATTGATGGCTTCTTTTACCGTTTTAAAATACCACCCACCGCCGCTTGCCAAAGGTCCAGATCGTTCGAGCGTCCATGTTATGATATCCAGACCGGCCTTCTTTGCTTCAAGTGCGTAGGCAGATGGTATAATTGCACCGTCGTCTGACAAATCTAACAACATCCATAGTGGCGGTGCGATAATTCGCACACCTTGGTCATGAAGTTCCGTCATTGTCGGTTGAAACGTGTTCGGGTCTGCAGGGTTTATGGCATTTCCTCTGTACCGACCATCTAGAAACACAGCTTGCTTGCCAAATTCGGGCTCGTTTTCAATCCAGTAGAGGACATCGTTCAAATCGAAAGATTGCACGAACACGCGGGCGGGGTCGATTTTTGCTGTCTTATAATCATTTACCAATGCCTGGGCATAATTTTGTTGAGTGAAATTACCCTCATAAGGCATGGGGACTGCTGCGGATTTAAGTTCTGGTGTGAATTTTAATCCAAGGGCGTCAATTAGTTTGATGCTTTCACCATGCGTCATCAAAGTCCCATTGGGCGCATACAAGTCTGTCCGCCAATTTGCAGTCCCCTTCAGATACTCCTCAACGGTCGTTGCTCCTGAGTTGGCCCCATCCATCTTTCCGCGGAGGGTCTTAAATTCTGCAAGTGTGATGTCTGATGTGCAGCATTTGGCAGTGGCTTTCCCGCCATTACCATCTGCGGGGCTAAATGGCTGGCTGCATTTTGCTGCTAGCTCGGGCTTGCTGAGGATATCTGTCGTGAGATGCAGATCGCACTGGGAATGGCGGCAGACAAGCTCCTTGTCTTTGGTAAAAGTTGCATCACATTCGATGATGCCTGCGCCCATTCGGGCAGCCGCCAAATAGGATTCTTTAGTGTGTTCCGGAAATTGTAGGGCCGCACCGCGATGACCGATAGAGAAATCTGTCGTGGAAAACGGCCCTGCTTGGCAATTCAGAAGTTGTTCTTTAAGCGGATCGGGATCCATGTCGTCAATCAAGTGAAGCGGGCGAGGTCCTAAATGAACCGCGTTTTCACCGGCATTCGCTTCGGGCAAATTTCCTGGCTGCAGAAAAACGGACATACATCCGAGTAAAATTGAAACATACATTACCGGTTTAGAGAGCAGCATTTTGATATCCTCGTGCAAGAGCAGGAAATTCAACTTAGAACGAAAATGCTGCGCCAAGGTATCACTTTTATGACAATTTGTTGGGGCGTGCCTAAATTCAAGCTTTGCGCCAATACATAAGGATCGGTCCGGCGATTGCACAGGCTAACCCAATAAGAAATAAACTTGAAAGATGTTCGCCTAAAATTACGTAACCGAACGCCGCGGCCATAACGGGTGCGATAGGAACATATATTGCCGCTTGGCTGGGAGACAGTTTTTCAAGTCCCCAGTTGAAAAGAAACAAACTAAATGCTGCGGCAGGGCCAGCCAGATACAGTAACCAGAGCCAGTCATCTGTTGAATATGCAAATAATCCGTCTGGAAAACCTTCAAATAATGCAAAGGGTAAAACCAATAGGCTGCCCGCGGTCATCCCAATCACGGTCAACTGGACAACCGAATGGTGCCGGAGAAGACGTGCCGAAAAGGCGTTATATGTGGCACCACAGCAAATCGCGAGAAAGAACAAAGTTTCCCCGAGCCAGCTTCCACCCGATACTCCCTCTTCAAATGCTTTCTCACCGATGGCTAATGAAACACCGACAAAAGACAGAAGAGCCGCGAATACTTTGAGTATAGTGAGTGTGTCCCGCCCGGCGACCGTAGCAATTAACATGGTCATGATGGGGATAAGGGCGAATATAACAGCGCCACGAGACGCCGTAATGTCCTGCAAAGCGGTGTTAACAAAAATATGAAACAATCCGAATTGTAAAAATCCTAGGAGGATGACAATAAGGATAATTCGCGGGGGAAGTTTCGCTGGTTTTAATCGCCACAAAAAGGGGAGTAGGAGAAGGACAGCAAAACCATATCTTATAAAACCCAATGTCGCGGGACTTTCACTGGCCATCATGATTGAGCGCACGCCGACAAAAGAAAGTCCGAGCATAACAACAGAAACAAGCAGGGCCAAATGCCGTAAGTAAAGTGACGTGGAAGGCTGATTGCTCATTACATTGTTTTCTTCTTATGCAAGGCCCAGTGAGAACATGGTGTAAGCTCCAAGGCCTATTGTCGCGACACCAATTGTCATCTGTAAGCCATTATAGGCCCAGGTCATGGCGTGCGCGGAATAGCTGAGAGGGATCGCGATAACGGCAGATAAAGTGGCCATGCCGACGATCGAACCAAAACCAAACAAAGCGATATACAGTAAACCAGTAAGCGGGCTTTCTATGGTGCCGGCGATGAGCAGGATTAGCGCTGCAGATCCTGCCAAACCATGCATAATGCCAACGGCAAGTACCCGGGTCGAAAAACTTTCCTTGTGACTATGTTGATGAGAAGATCTATTATGGACGCCTTCCCCTCGATGGGAATGCGCATGTATATGAAGGTCTGAATTCTCGTGCTTGTGCAGATGAAAATGGACCCGTTCCTTGATCAAACGCCGTATGACGTCGGCACCCAAAAGAACAAGCATCACTCCAACAGCAAACTCTAACCAATGCGCCATTGTATCTGGGACAGTCTTATCCATTATTATAATTATCGAGCCAACTGCCAGCAATGCAACTGTATGACCAACACCCCAAAGTGCTCCCCGACGCATTGTCTGGCCGATGGATTGGTTACGAGAGGCCATGCTTGCTACAGCGGCGACATGATCTGCTTCCAACGCATGTTGTAGGCCGATGAGAAAGCCGATCGCTAATATTGAAATCATCGAAGAGTCCGTTTTCTTGCACTCGAAGGTGAGGCAGGTTCGTTATTATGAATGCAAGTAAGGAAGCAGGTGGCCTAGCAGTCAGTATAGATTACCGCTAAATACCCGCCAGCAGTTTTTTCAATAACTTACATTAATATACGGCTTCCTATTTGTCTTGGATCTTTCCAAAGAGAAGTCTTGTCTCTTCATTACCTGAACGACATCGCAAGATTACTGTAAGCACGGTCCGAAGAAACCTCTTTTCCGATCCAATTTGGCAATATGAAAGTTGCGTCAAGCGATTCCAGTTCGAGTTCGGCGATAACAGGGATATTGGCAGGGCTATCGAACACATCGACTTCCCAAATTTTGTTGTCGGGTCCTTCCACGATATGTCTCGTTTTTCGAATAATGGATCCAGTCGCGTGATCCATCTGCGCTTCTATATCTTCGACAGGAATAGAATATTCAAATTCGTCTCGTGCCAGAATACTCTCGGAAACTGACGCGTATTTAAGGGTTAGGTAGCCTTTGCCGCCGGCCGTACGAAGGCGAATTGAGGGAAATTGGTCTTTACCGGTCAGGTAAAATTGAGTGATTACAGTGGTGGACAGAGATTTTACTTTCCACGTATCGTTTTTGACAAGAAATTTGCGTTCAATTTCCACCGGTGTCTTCCTTTGTCTGCAAAGTTGAACAACTCGACATCGTATCACCCATCATGGCAAAAATATCAGAAGCTCTGTCTTGATAAGATAGAGTAATTTTTTGGGGAACCTGTGCAATCATTTTGCCATTTTTTTCACGCGCAAATTCAAATGAAAATGGAAAACTTGGATAAAAGCCAATCCGCAGATCAGTGATGCTCAACTTTCCGTCTTGTTCCGCATAAGTGTAAAATCCATCCGTAAACCATTCCAGCCGTTTTACAGAAGCAGGGACCTCTAACATTCCGGGCGCAGATTTCTGACGGGAGGTTGAAACGACATGCTCAATACCACAATTGCCAAATAGACTCATGAAGCCACTTGCGAAACCGTCATCGGATATTCCGGTGACCTGCCAAAGTAATGTATTAAATGGCGTGGGCTGAACATGGATACGCATATTTTCGAAAGCAGGGTCAGCGGCGGCCCGTGAGGCAACAACGGCGTTACCGACGAGACCTATGGCCAGATAAGCGGTGCTGGCGGCGAGCAGAATTTGGTTTGCTCTAAATCCGCCACCAATAGTTTTACGGGCAAAAAACATTGTTAAAACGCCACCAAGCAACAGGAGGGTGTAAATAGGATCGATTATAAAGATGGAGGGATGCGCCACAGGAGGCCCGGCATTTAACGGCCAAAAAATTTGCGTGCCATATGTTGTTAGTGAATCAAGCAAGCTATGCGTTACTAGCGTTAGCCAAATCGTAAGTAGTAGTATCTTCTTGTGCATCCATGTAGAAGGTACGATTTTCCCGATGATAAATGCAATGGCCGGCGTCAAAGCTGTTTGAACGAGAATGGAGTGGCTAAAACCCCTGTGATAGGTCATGTTATCAATGGCATTTCCCAAAGGAATAAAACTATCAAGATCCGGTAAAGTTGCAACAAGCCCGCCAATGAGGAGAGATTTTGCGCCGATTCTGGGGCCCAAAAGGGCACCAGAGATACTCGCTCCTAAAACAAACTGCGTAATCGAATCCATTGACCACTCTCTTTTGTTACTCTGCACAAACAACTGAATTGTATTTTAGACGCGAACCTGAGATAACAAAGCAATAGTATGTTTCTCGCAGCCCTACAAATACGGCGTGGATGCAGTTTCGGCCAATTAAAAACGAACGAATAACCGATTTTCTCCATTCAACTGTCCAACGAAGGCGTTTAAATGACTTTACCTCATGTCGCTCTTGCTCTTGCGATCAGTGTTATCTGGGGACTGACTTTTGTAGCGTCGAAGATAGGATTGGACCACTATTCACCGCTGTTTTTTACTTCTTTACGGTTTTTGTTGGTAGCCGGTCTTTTATTTCCCTTTCTACGGATCGTAAAAGGAAGCATGAAATCGATTGCCTGGATTGCGGTGACAGTGGGCATTTTCCATTTTAGCTTCATGTATTTGGGTATTGAAGCGGCTGGCGGCGTCACCGCTGTTGCCATTGCGAGCCAAATGATTGCTCCTTTTTCATTATTGTTGGCCGTTATTTTTCTGAAAGAAACCATTGGTTGGCGGCGTATTTTGGGAATTATTCTGGCTTTTAGCGGTGTCATGGTACTCGGGTTTGATCCGGTAATTTTTGATCAGCTAGAAGGTGTTGTTCTGGTGACGATTGCTGCTTTGTTCATGTCTGTTGGTCTTGTTCTAATGCGGCAAATAAAGAACGTTGGAACGATGAACATGCAAGCATGGATTGCCGCACTTTCAGGGCCGCCTTTGCTTCTATTATCGTTATCAACGGAAACAGGACAATGGGCTTCAATTCTGGCTACAGATTGGGAAGCCGCTGGCGCCATTGCTTTCATAGTTGTGGTGACCACAATCATCTCACATGGTAGCTGGTATTATTTGCTACAGCGCTATCCGATCGCTACGCTTACACCGTTTGGATTGCTGGCGCCGATTTTTGGCGTAATTTTCGGGGTAATTTTCTTCTCTGAACCTATTTCTGCAAAATTTCTAATGGGTGCCGCAATCACTCTTGTAGGCGTTGCCATTATTAATATGAGAAATGCTGGAAAAAATAAGGTTTTGAGCCAAGAACCAGAATTTTGACGAGAGATAATCTAACGGTTGTCATCCAGAAATATTTTCAATCGATCTAGAAAGCCAAAAAAATCACGTTTCTCCCACTCTTGCCACCCGTCAAACGTATTTTGCATGCCGTGCTCAAGGCGATTTTTAGCCTTAGTGTGGGCCAACTTGCCGGCATCCGTCAAAAATAGTGTTTTGGAGCGGCCGTCCAGCGGGTTTTCTTCTGTCCGCAGAAAATCCTTCGCCAACATTTTCGCGATTGTTTTTGTAATGCCGGGCTGCGGTTGTTGCATGGCGTCAGCTATGCCGGAGACTGTTTTTCCCTCATCTGGTCTATGACTAAAGTGGTTCAGCATAATAAACTGCGGCGGTGGTACGTCAGTACCCTCCAGCAGTTGACGCATTTTGGTATCCGTTAACTGCTGAATTATACCAATCCAGTTGATGATCCGAAAGTCAGTGGAGGGAATATCTGCTTTTCGGTCATACGTAGGCTTTTTATTTATCTCATTCATCCCATGACTATATCAGGCAATTTTCTGCGTGGGGAGGGGGAAACGGCCTCCCGATAGCCTAATCTATAAAACATTTGGACAGTTTCCTGACCGCTTATTTGTAAATGGTTGAGAAAAGCCGTCTGAATTTCTTCCATTTCTGGATACTCTTGAAGCACTTGACTTACCGGGTGCATAGCGACACCTTGCGCCGTGGCCATAAGGTTCATTCGTACATAAGTGCGGCCGATATTGACCTGTGCTGCCCGGCTATTGTCAGTGGTTGTTAGCCACCCCATATTGTGTGTTCCTTCAACCCAACCCATGGCGTAATCAATGCCGCCCTGATAGGCAAGGGTTCCAGGGGTCATAGCTTTCTCTGCCGTCATTAGATCCAGCCGTTTCAACCACCAAAAAAGGGGGCCATTCAGATCAATGCCGTCAGGGCTTTTCGCGATTTCCTCTGCGCCTATCCGCGTTCGCTCGATGCTTTCAAGCAATGTGCGGGGTGTCTTCATTTCCATCAAAACAGCTTGTCGTGCAAACTCTCTAAGTGGTGCGATCGTATCTGCCGTCGCTGCAAACCCCATCTTTTCACCTTCATTGAGAGGTAGGCTCGATAACGCCGCAAGATCTCCTCCCGAAAGATACTTTTCTTCATACCCCTCTTTATTTGACCGTCTTTCCGTGATGTGAGCGAAAAGCGGATCAGAGGTAAGCGTCGTATCTTTGGTCAATTTGATATGCGCGACTGGCGTCGTCGTAATATCAAGTGTCCCAGCTGCTGGTTCTCCTTGTGGGAAAACGGAGATGTCCGCACGGTAGCCTTTTTCGTGTGCAGCGATATCAAGAAGTTCCAAGAAAGTGCCCTGACCAATGAGTATTTGTCTGCCAAACGGATCCGTTTCAGGCAGCAAACGCGTCGGATCTATGAAGAGAGTAATTTCGCTATCTATTGAAAGATCGACAAGCCAAGGTTGCATGTTGTGTGGATTTGGCGCCAGCATTGCATAACTTAACATCCATTCTCTGTCGCCGATGTCGGCTGATGGGCCATTCCAAGGAGCGATTGCGCTATCCGGCATTTGATCGCATCCAGTTAGTGTAAAACCGCCAGCTGCCAACACCAGGCCACTCCCGCCGATAGTTCTTATAAAACTGCGTCTGTTCATAATTTTTCTCCATTCAATATGCATTCCTAAGAATATAATATATAAATTCCTAGGAATGTTAAGTGATAGAGGTCACATAAACTAGTTTTTGAAGTTAGCGCTTTCCAGCACGTGTTGAACTGAATAGAATCTACCCTCGTTCAATGAATGGTTTTTCAATGTCAGAACCGGTAATTTCCAAAACGTCAGCCTATGGCCGGCTTTCTCTGTATTATGTTGCATTCTTCTCCGTGTTTGGAATTGCACTGCCTCTTTGGCCACGATGGCTGGAGCATCATGTGTCGTTGGAATATGTCGGCCTTGTTATGGGGATTTCTTATTGGGCCAAGCTGGTATTTGTACCTGCAACCTCCTGGATGGCTGATAGCACGGGAAACAGAAAAACAATTCTGTTGGCGTTGTCCGTTGTTCTTATTGGCGGTTTAATCTTATTACCCTATCTGAATGGGTGGGTCTTCTACGCTATCATCTGGGGGGCGGCCGGCGCTGCATTATCTTCTGCTATACCGCTTTCCGATGGTCTTACCTTAAGGGCTCAACAGACATTAGGCATAGATTTTGGCCGGGCAAGATTATGGGGTTCATTGAGCTTTATTACTTTTTCTTTACTTGTTGGCTGGGCAACTGATGTTTTCGGTATCGAAGCGATTTATGTGGCGATGGTCTTGACGGCAGTCTTCCTGTTGATTGCAACAATTTCGTTGCCAGGTATTCACACGCCACCTAAGCCCGGTAAGGTTTCTTTTTTTGCGCCTCTCGCTCTTCCGAATTTCCCACTTTTCATTGTCACGGTCGCCCTTCTCTTGTCGACACATGCTGGTCTTTACGGATTTGGATCGATCCATTGGAATAAGCTAGGATTTAGCAATACACAAATAACGGTATTTTGGGTTATTGGGGTTGCCGCTGAAATTGGCATGTTTGCTATTTCCGGCCGATTGATTGCAAAATACGGCGCAATACCGATGATCATCGCCGCTGCGGGTGGCGGCATCGTGCGATGGATACTTTTAGGCCTGGCATCTTCAGTAATTGTTCTGGTTTTTGCACAAATACTGCACGCGCTGACCTTTACCCTCCTCTATATGGCCTTTATCGGCTACATCGCGAAGCGCGTGCCGCCGGCGATTTCCGCGTCAGCACAGGGATTATACGACACCCTCGCGATGGGAATTTTCTTTGGTGTCTTTACAATTGCGGCCGGATGGCTTTACCAAATTGAGGGAGCTTATAGCTTTTACTTTATGGCAGTAATATCTGCCATCGGACTTATACTCGCCTGTGTTTTGCTCAAAAGAGTTCGAGCACATGAGCGTCAATTGTCGGACTAGATTGTCAGAGCGAATTTAGAAATTTTAATAACTGGATGCGCGGCTCTAGGGGCAACAAACGAAATTGTTCTTTTGCCGCCTCCGCCTCGCCGCCATGCCATAAAATGGCTTCCTCGACAGAGCGGGCGCGACCATCGTGGAGGAACCGTGTATGTTTGTTTACTGCTTTCGTCAGGCCTATTCCCCATAAAGGCGGTGTACGCCATTCACGACCCGTTGCGTCAAAGTCTGGTCTGTTGTCAGCCAGGCCCTCTCCCATATCGTGCAAAAGAAGGTCAGTAAAAGGATGAATTGTTTGATTGGACAAGGCGGGCACCGTTGGATGTCGACCAGTTACGAAAGTTGGAATGTGGCAGGAACTACATCCAATAGCGTTGAATAACTCTTCGCCGGCAAGAACATCGGGTGAGTCCACATTACGTCTTGCGGGCACGGCAAGTGTTTGAGTGTAAAAAGTAAGTTTAGCCATAAAATTATCGCTTAAATCTACACCTTTCGCGAGCGCGGCCTGGGAGAGGCAATTCTCTTGTATTGCCGGACAGTTAGCCTCGGGAAAAAGGGTCGATGTCAGGCCAATATCTCCGGCCGCAGCCGCGGCGTTTTGGTGCTGGAGGCTTGCAGAATTTGCTTTCCAGCCAAAGCGCCCAATTTTTTTTGTAGCGGTTGGTTGGTCCCAGACCGTATTTACCCTTCCAGATATTCCGTTTCCCGACTGGTCATCTGGATCAGCGAGAGCAAGAATATCCTCCTCTTTAATGGCTTCAAGCAGACCAAGGCCGAAAACCGGAGGGGCAACACGGGGTGAAATCATGATATCATCGCCGAACGGTCCATAGGCGAGATCCGTAAATCGGTAAAGTGGGGCAGATAGTTGGTAGGGCATACCGTCTGCATAAGACCCTTTCATTTCTTTCGTCTCAATACTCGAGAAACCCTCAGCAGGAACCGACAAAATAGCACGATCATTCAATTGATCGCCATAATGTGGATGAGGTTTTGGTCCGCCAGCCTTGTTCTGACCGGGGACGCTTAACCGTATAAGCATTGATTGAAATTTTTCACCAATTTTTCCTGGCGGACGACCACGGCCATCTCGCAAATGGCAGCCTGAGCAAGACACACGATTAAAAGTTGGCCCAAGGCCATCAAGACTTTTTACAGAGGCAGGGGCCGCAACCCAATTTGTGTTGAAAAGCCGGTTCCCGAAAAAAAAGATGCGGAGATCTTTTCTATTCAAGTTCGCAGCAGGAAGCGAAAACGAGTTCTTGCCGCGTGTCGGTTGAGTTGTCTCCCCACCGGGATAAGGAGTGATCCTCTGGGGCGGGCCTTGTGCCGCCCCAGTAGATACAGTTAAGACCGATAAGCTTGCTAATAAAACAAGTGTCCTGACATGCGTCATCGAAAGATCTCGTTCAAAAAAATTACCCATCAACCGGGACAATAACTTTAACGCCTAACAATTTCCCGATGTCTTTAAGAACATCTGATTGGTTGTGTAATGCATCAATCACAGACTCTGCCGCTGCGCGTTGTGGGCTTCCTTCAGGTGACGCCAGCGTGGCATCGTAGGGATATGGCATTCTTGACATTGCGTCCTCTACCTTGTTGAGGGCAGCTATCATTCTGATGTTTAACGCTGGCGCTAGTTTCGCGACGAGGCTGTCTATTCCTGCGCCGGAAATGTTTCCGTATGAGCCGAAATATACATTGCGGATTCCGCGTTGGTCGTAAATGAAATCATTTAAAGTGTTGTCGGAAAAGCATGATTGTTCGTCTTCTTGGTCACCGCTGTCCAAGCCAGTCGCAATGCGTTCTGCTGCCAGCTCAAATTCGCTCAATGTGGCTAAAGCCGTCAAAATACGACCAAGTGCTTCTTTATCATCCATGGCTTTGAAAGTTGAACCGTAACTGTCCGGATTATCCGCCGACCAGGCAGTGACAAGGGAAGCCAGATCTTCTACCAACATAGTTGTCACAGTTTGCAAGTATATGCGTCTTCGATCATTATTACCTTCTCCCGCTCTGTAATCTTTCCACGAGCGGTTACCAGGGGACGTTAAATTCATGTCTTGCCCCCACAGCAGGAATTCGATGGCATGAAACCCTGTGGTTGCATCTGATTCGTCTTCAACTTGATCCATTGCTCGGATTGTCTCAGCGGATGCTTCAAAAGATACATCGTTAACAAGGCCAGAATTCGCGTTGCCTTCAACATAATCGATAAACGCTTCATTTAGAGGCCATGCATTCAAACGGCCTTCCGGGCCTTCTTCTCCTGTTTCCTCATTGGCATAATCTATTGGCCCTTCATAGAATCGAAACGCCTCTGTTTGAAGGTAACTGACACGGGCATTTAACCAACTGCTTCTTGCGGATTGAAGAGTATACTGAGACGGGTTGGCGAGAAATGCGGCAATTGTTTTTTGCATGACCTGCGAGTCTTTATGCGCCTGCGTGTAAGTTTCGAGCACTAGAGCCGCATAATTGTTCTTAACAGCCAGTGCTGAATAGCTTGGGACATACCCGGCAATTTTGTCACCCAGAGCATAGCTTTCAATATTGCGAACGGGATCCGTTTGCGATGCCTGCGCGCCTGGAGCAAGGGTAAATAACAAAATAGAGAAGGCGGTACCATATAAATACTTATTCATGAGTTTTTGTCCTTTTAAAATTCGAGGGCGTAGGAGACGAGAAGGCCAAGACCATTTGAATTAATTTCTTCTTCTTCAGCGATCCGCCAAGCGGCAGCGACACCGAGGCCCATGTCGAAAACGTAACCCACCGTAAGATCAATAACGTCATCGTCAGTACCCACACCAGCTGTTTCAGTATCTCGGCGTTGGTAAGTTGTCGAGGCCACCCAATTTTCATAGTTTACAGCTACTCCAGCGGTAAAATATTTGGCGGTATCATCTTTTACGCCGCCAGCTCTATCAAAATACGCATACTCTGCAAGGGGAGTGATGGCGATATTTTCACCAATATCGAAGGCGTATTCGAGGCTAATTACGTAACCCAATTGACGATCATCACCTCCTTCACCGGCGCCAAGAGAAGAAAAACCTGCGTGATATCGAAAACCTGCAATTTTTTCTAATTCACCGTCGAGAGCAACAGTAAAAGACGAGAAATCTTCCGTGTTCGCGGGCCCGCCGTCAGATTTGCGCAAAGGGCCGCGTTGTGTTCCGATAGATTTGCTAAGAACACTGGTGTCTTGGAAAAAGGTACTTGCAGAAACTATATGCGTGCCTGCTGCATTAAAATTGATGCCGCCGCCGAAACCGATCATTTCCGCAAGTTCGTAATCTTCATTGAGATCGGTGCCGTAAAGTCCGGGAGCTAAATCCCAGGCGATACCGAAATTGGGGGTAAATTTACCGCCGTAAACGGAAAACCGTTCGGTACCGTAATTAGCCGTCGCGATATTCAGATAGCCACCTAAATCTTTAAAGGCTCGGTCATCCGTAGCATCTTCAACAGGTTCTAAAGTTGCTTCAATGTTGAACGAGAAATTCTGGGAGAGCTCAATAGCTGTACCCAAAATTACAGTAGGGTATAGGTCATTGATTTCAGCAGCCGAGTCGTCGGAGCTATATGTCCAATCATTTTCAACTTCGATGGAAATCTCCCCGGAGAATCTGGGATAAGATTGTTCCTCTGCCTGTACCGCGGTGCACAAACTGGCAGTCGCCGTTAAGACGATAATAACGTGTTTCATTTTTTTCTTTCATTTAGGCGAAAAACCAACCGACATTGAACTTGGCCGGTAAAGCGACCGAGAAATGTTGATCTCGTGCCAGCAAATTGATATCGCTATTGCAAATCATTTGCAAGAAGTAAATAATAATGATTATTAATTGCATATACATCCAGAATTATTGATAGACGAAACTGTTGTATCTGCGCCAGAATTTTCCAAAACGACGACATATTGGGGAGGATTAGTCTATTCAGCGCAATTTCATCGTGCTACGCCAAGGGTTCGGTGGAAATTGTATCTGCATGAATGATTGCGACTGTAATTGGAACAGCTAGTGACCGAAACGACGCACGAAAAAACAGATAATTCAGCGGTTACCGTCATCTATGGTCGGTTGTTGAAGGAATATGTCGCGCCGTATAAAGGGCGGGTCGCACTTGCCATGCTGTTCATGATTGTCAGCGCTGCAACTTCCGCGGCGACAGCATTCGTTATGAAGCCGATAGTCGATGAAGTTTTTTTCGAACAGAATCCCGCATATATCTATTATACTACGGCTGCTGTTGTTGTCATTTTTGCGCTACGTGGATTTTCTTCGTATGGCCAAACTGTGCTGATGGATTGGGTCGGCACAAGAGTGGTTTCCGACATTCAGTTGGCATTATTTAAGAAAATAGTATCGGCGGACCTTGCCTGGTTTCATAGTAATCCAACAGGGAATTTAATTTCCCGGTTTGTTTTTGAAACCAATCAACTCAAAACCGCTGCGACACAGACGTTGGTTGCTCTGACAAAAGATAGCCTAACGGCGATTTTCTTGATTGCGTCACTTTTTTATTATGATTGGCGAATGGCGCTCGTCATACTTATCGCGCTTCCGCCTGGTGCGTTGGCAATTCGCCAGCTGGTAAAGCGTTCGCGCAAAGCATTCCATAAGGTGATGGAACAAACTGCTGATTTTAGTATTTTTTTAGATGAGCATTTTCAAGGTATTCGCGTCGTTAAAGCTTATGGAGGCGAAAAAGAGGCGGAGCAACGAGGGAGAGAAGTGATCGATGAGCGCTTTAAGTATCAATTTAAGGCTCTTCGTATTCAGGCTTCTAGTAGCCCTATCGTAGAAACACTTTCCGGTCTGATTATCGCAGGTGTGATATTTTACGGTGCGTCCAATGTTATTGATGGGCATACGACACCGGGAACATTCTTTGCGTTTATAACGGCAGTTATGCTCACATATCAACCGATAAAGAGTGTTGCGAAGATTTTCCCTCAAATGCAGAATGGTATGGTCGCGGCGCACCGCATATTTGATTTGTTGGACATCGAGTATAATGTTGTAGATAAGCCAGACGCTGTCCCGCTGGAATTTCATAACGGGAGAATAGAATTTGAGGCGGTCAGTTTCTCTTATAATGTAAATGAACCGGTTCTAAAGAATATTTCTCTGAAGTTGGATGCAGGAAAACGTATTGCTCTGGTGGGGCCGTCGGGTGGGGGTAAGTCGACAATTTTGAACCTCATTCCCCGGTTTTATGATGTGAATGATGGGCGTATTTTGTTGGATGGGCAAGATATTCGGGATGTTACGATGGCATCTGTTCGGGATAGAATAGCGTTGGTAAGCCAAGACGTTTTTCTGTTTGATGCGTCCATTCGGGCGAATATTGCGTATGGCAGAGACGATGCCAGTGACGAAGAAATTTTGGCAGCTGCGCAATCTGCGGCTATACATGATTTTGTTTCCGGCTTGCCGGATGGTTACGAAACATTGGTTGGCAGTGATGGTGTGCGATTGTCAGGTGGTCAGAAGCAACGTATTGCAATCGCCAGAGCAATGTTAAAAGACGCTCCTATTTTACTTCTGGATGAGGCAACATCTGCGCTAGATACAGATTCTGAGAGAAAAATCCAGATTGCCTTGAAGGAGCTGATGAAAGGCAGGACATCGCTTGTAATCGCCCATAGATTGTCAACGATTTTGGATGCAGACATGATTAATGTTATCGTTGCGGGTGAAGTTGTCGAAACCGGTACGCATGATGAGCTGTTGATACGTGGTGGTGTCTACGCTGATCTATACAACAATCAATTTGCGTTTGATGACTCTGTGACACCGTTTCCACAAATTCGTAGTTAGACTTCATTCTGAGTTTTTGAAAGACGTTTATAAAAGGCTTCGGTTTCTTTGAGAACGGTTTCAACGGGTAGTGCTTCAATCACGTCACCATCTTTGTTTTCACGAGTAATTGGAATTCCCGATGGCGTACTTGTCAGGCAGAGAGATCGGTCGCCCCATGGCCCATATACTTTCGGTCTACCGATACCAAAAAGTCCAACAGTGGGAATATTGACTGCTGTTGCCGTGTGCATGAGGCCGGAATCATTACCGACAAATAAGGCGCATTGAGAAAGAATGGTTGCCGCTTCCATGGGCGTTGTTTTACCGATGAGATTTATGACATGGTTGTCAGAAAGAGCATTTACTACAGGAAGTGCTTGATCTTCTTCGCCGGGCGCACCAAGTACGGCAATTTTGGCATCTTCCAATATTCCTCCTTCATGCGTCAGAGCTTTAGCCAGGGCGATGTAATTTTCGAAATGCCATTGTTTCTGATAAAAATTTGCGGTTGGGGCAATAGCGAGAATTTTCTTTTTTTCGGCGGCTTTCCCAAGCCATTTCCTACTTTCCGTAATCTGAGACAAAGTTGGGGTAATTTTAGCTGGCAAGGGGGCTTTCTGACCGATGAGCTCAGCATTGGCAATGACTTTATGGATCGAATTGTTGCCACCTTTCCATATGCTCCGATGCCGTGCGGGTAAAAATCCGAGAAGACAGGATCTAAAATCGATGATTCTGTGCCAATAAACGAAACCAAGTTCGATTGCAACTTCGGGCCAATGCATGCTGTAGTGTCGCTTTGTAACGGCTATCACTCGTTCCACGCCAGGAATTGCTTCAAATATATCTTTCGGTATTGCGCCACAGACAACTGTTATTGGAACTTCGGGTTCCTGTTCAAGGAGATAATGGAGCACCCCTGTGGTTAATACGGCATCGCCCAATCTATTTGAGGCAACAAACAAAGTTCGTTTCATCAGCGGTGCCTTTCAAAGAAAAAATGATTTAGAGTGTTTATACGAAAAAGCAGTATTCCACCATAATTTTTCGACTTTCGAGCATTTGCTCATTAATGAAGTCGGGTTTATGGTATAACTTAAAAAAATTGATCTAATTCAGGTCTGCGAGGACATTTTACAGGAGATATGTCGTTGACTAATATAGCGAAATTACAGTCATTTAAGTTTTACATGCAAATAGCGGGGACGGTACTTGCGATCTCTTTGCTGAGTGCACACGCGGCTTCTTCAAATGAAACTGAGGAGCTGCAGCTTACAATTACTGGAAATATCCAATCTGAAAATGGTGCAATTTATTTCAGCCCTGGTGATATGGCCGCGTCTACTCCGACAGATATTGTCACATCCAGTCCGTGGACAAGCGGTAAAACAGTTTTCCGAGGCGTTTTGCTTCGAGATATATTAAAATCGGTGGACGCAAAGGGAACTGTGCTTAAGGCCAGTGCTGTGGACGGATATACGGTGGAGATCCCCATATCAGATGCAGAAGATTTTGATATGATCATTGCCTATCGATTGAACGGTGTCGCGCTGGAAGAAGATGTTTATGGTCCTTTTTGGATCATTTATCCATATGATAGCGATGAGAAATTGGGGCAGGAGAAATACCACGCTCGGTCTATTTGGCAGCTTACCAAACTTGTCATTGAATAGATCAATTATTACCGTACAGCGAAAATGATTTCGAGAATTTTGCGCACCTAAAATGGATCAGGTCTATCAACAGAAAAACTGGTGGCTGATCCGCCATGCGCCGGTGGTGACGGATAAAATATATGGACAAATGGATGTTGTCGCAGATTTTTCTAATACTGGGAGATTAGAAGAGATTGCGCGAAGCCTGCCAGACAAGGCTGTATATTATTCAAGTGATTTGCAGCGGTGTACTCAAACCGCTGCTCGTATTCAATCCCGACGATCCGAAGAGTCGCAAGCCATTGAACAGTTTACTCATTTGAGAGAGCAGACCTTCGGCACGTGGGAAGGGCGATCTTACTCGGAAATTGAGGAAAATGATGCCGACGCCTATGAAGACTTCTGGCTAGATCCAGCTTCTAACACACCTGGTGGCGGGGAGAGTTTTACCGTCATGTCGAAAAGAGTTACGACCTTGCTGGAAGAATGGGTCACGAAGGAGACTGACCGAAATATTGTTGTGAGTGCTCACGCCGGCCCAATTCGAGCAATAATAGGGTATGCGTTAAACCTGACACCGCAAAAAATGTTATCCTTGTCGATTGCACCGTTATCAGTCACTCGGTTGAAATCATTTACTTGCGGAACAGATACAAATTGGCAAATTGATTGTATCAATGATCAGGGTAGTATTCGCAAATAGCTGTTACTAGAAACTCAAGATGAAGATTCAGCACTTACACCGGCATCTGAGAAGCTTGCCATGCCGTTGTGGGTCGCTATCGCACCCTTAATTATACCAAGTGCTAGAGCAGCGCCTGACCCTTCTCCAAGCCGCATCCGTAACGTTAGTAACGGTTCTTTTTCGAGGTGACGCAGCAAGAGCTCGTGTCCTGGCTCTGCGGACATATGTCCTGCCACGCAATGATCAAGAGCAGATGAATTGGCTTTTTTCAAGATTGCGGCGGCGGCGCCTACGACGAATCCGTCGAGAATAACAGGTGTTTTGTTGTGCCGTGCCGCTAAAATTGCCCCTACCATTGCTGCGATTTCACGGCCTCCAAGATGTTGAAGTACGAGAATCGGATCGCCCAGGATATCAGCGTGAAGCGACAGACCAGCATCGATGACGGCAGCTTTCTTCTGAATACCTTCCATTGATAAGCCAGTGCCGGGTCCAGCCCAATCCGCTCCGGACCCTCCAAATACGGCGGCGGAGACAGCGGCGGCAATTGTCGTATTGCCAATGCCCATTTCGCCGACAACCAACAGATCTGTGTTCTGCCTTACAGAGTTCCACCCTGATTGTAAGGCTTCACAACATTCCTCTTCACTCATCGCTGGGCCTTTTGTAAAATCCAGTGTTGGTGATTCCAGAGAAAGCGGAAGAACAGAAAATGAGGCTCCGAAGGCGTCAGCAAGTTGATTTATTGCTGCCCCACCGTTTTGAAAATTTGCGACCATTTGCACTGTTACATCTCTTGGAAACGCAGATATGCCTTGATCACAAACACCGTGATTTCCGGCAAAGACGACGACTTGTGGAGAGGCATAAGTTGGAGGGTGTTTTCCCTGCCAACCAGACATCCATACAGCGAGGTCTTCTAGCCTGCCGAGAGCGCCTGCTGGTTTCGTCAAAACCGCATCCCTAGTGGCAGCTGCACTTGCCGAAGATTTGTCGATAAGCGGTAGTTCGGAAATTAGGGAGCGAAATTTGTCTAGCACGTTAGAAGGCATTCAATTTGATCCGTCTCGAAAGAAACATGTTATTCGGAAAACACGATTACATATTAGGTGCTTGCTTTTGGAAAGCAAATGTTTCGGAGGATTAGTGGCGAGCAAAGAAACAATAATGCTTGTCAAATTTTGGGAAGCATATATTTAATTGGAATGTACATTCCAATTAATGTTAAAATTCGACACGTATTTCAGTAAAGGATTGCAAATGAACACGGACAAACTAGCGCCGGGATCAATATTTCCCGAAGTTATTGTTCCTACCGTTGCGGGTGGGCAAGTCATACTTGGCAAAGCCGGTAGTGACAATGACCATTGGCAATTGGTTGTTGTCTATCGCGGTAAACACTGCCCAATCTGCGCGCGATACTTAACGACCTTAAAAGAGCTTGAAAGTGAATTCGGGGCGCAAGGTGTAGATATCGTCGCTGTTTCCGGTGATGGGATTGAAAAAGCGAAAACACAAGTTGAAGAGGGTGAATTGAGCTTTCCCGTCGGCTACGATTTACAACCTTCTCAAATGGAGGCGCTCGGTCTGTATATTTCTGATCCTCGGTCTCCGCAAGAAACAGATCAACCCTTCGCGGAGCCAGGGTTATTTGCTATCCGCCCTGACGGACAAATTCAAATCATCGACATCTCGAATGCGCCGTTTGCGAGGCCGGATCTGAATTCCATTTTAAAAGGTATCACGTTCATCCGCGAAAAAGGATATCCTATTCGCGGTACGCATTGATTTAAACATACCATAGGAGAGGAGGATTACATACAATTCGTCTCTCCGCATTTTCCACTTTTAATAGTTGCAAATAATAACAAATATACCCATATTGAGAGTAGCGGTCCGGTAATATTTTACGGACACAAGTTAAAATCGAAAAATATGGGGAATTAGCGATATTGTCGATAATCTGTTGATCAGGATCAATGATCTGCTGACCGTTTCTGTATTATAGTCACCTGTTGGACGAATATAGGGATTGGTGAGGTAGATTAACAGATTCTGAAACTGCCGTTTTTGGTTCATTTTTTTCAGTGTTTAATTGGTAGTTAGAAATTGGTTAGCTCGATCGCCTGCCATGCACCCGTAAACAATTAAAAATAGAAATTTCATCAATACCGATATATTTGTAGAAGTGATCGGATGTTAATCGAAATTTCTGTTTAGCGATACTGAAGATTATGGGAATGAGATTGATGCGAGAAGAGAATATTGTAAGGTCAGAAAGTGGAACTTATGACAGTGTCACGTGTAAGGTAAAGTGGTTTAATACATCCAAAGGCTTCGGCTTCGTCCAACCTGACGACGGATCGGGGGACGCCTTTATACATATATCAGTATTGCAGGAGATGAATTTTCAGGGCTTGCCTGAAGGTGCGTCGATCACATGCGATCTTTTTACCGGAGATCGGGGAAAGCAAGTCTCAAAAATTCACTATGTCGGGCCGGCTCCCTTAATGGCGACGGAAGATACCGATTGTGAATTTATTGCTGGCACGGTTAAGTTTTTTAATTCGCAAAAGGGGTTCGGTTTTGTGACACCCGATGATGGATCTCTCGATATTTTTGTTCATATGAAAGCACTCGAGAAATCGGGTTTGGCCCTGCTTGAAAAAGATCAAAGGGTTCGGCTAAATGTCTCTAGTGGGGAAAAGGGACCATTGGCCGAGGCAATAGAACTTATCGATGCGGGCTAAATAAATCTATTGAATAAAGTCGGCAGGGCACTGCAAAGCTCTGCAAATTAGCAAATTAAGAAATAGATGGCACCATCAGCTTGGTACGACATAATCCCAAGATAATTGACAACTAGTGGCGCTAAAAAGTTGCCAACTGTCTTGAGAACGGGCAATCTTGTTCGCGAATCAGGAATCACATCAGCCTGAAATAAATAATAATAAAAATCAGGAGGGAATCTCGTGTCGAACGTTTTATCAGGTATCAGGGTGCTCGATTTTGGGCGCTATATTGCTGGACCTTATTGCGCAACTGTATTGGCGGACCTGGGAGCGGAAGTTATCAGGATTGAAAAGATTGATGGGAGTGAAGATCGATATCTCACGCCTCTCACCGAAGACCAAACCGGTGATGGCGCGTTATTTTTGCAAATCGGACAGAATAAACAAGGAATGACCCTCAACCCCATGAAGCCGGAAGGTCGAGAAATTGTTCAGCGTCTTGTGAAAACCGCGGATGTGGTTGTCGCAAATTTACCAATCGAAACCCTTGAAGCAATGGGGCTAGACTATGACAGCCTGAAAGCGGTCAAGGAAGATATAATCTTGACACATGCCTCGGTATTTGGTGATGAGGGTCCCTATAAAAACCGTGTGGGATTTGATGGTCTCGGCCAAGCCATGTCTGGTGCTATGTATATGTCAGGCGACAATGGGGAACCTCGAAAACTCTACGGCCCATGGGTTGATTTTACAACGGCGATGATGGGTGTTGTGGGCACGATGGCGGCGTTGAAACATCGTGATCAAACCGGCGAAGGCCAGTTGGTCGGAACGTCTTTATTTGGGTCAGCGGTTTTAATCTCCAGCGTTACGTTAATGGAGCAGGCCATGCTCAATATTAATCGTGTTGGGACTGCCAACCGCGGCCAAAACGCGGGCCCGGCAGATACTTTCAAAACAAAGGATGGCTGGGTTTTGGTCCAATCTATTGGATTGCCTTTATTTGAGCGCTGGACAAAATTGATCGGAGAAGATCATTGGTTGACGGACCCCAGGTTTACGACCGATCAGGATCGTGGCGATAACAATCACATACTTTCAGAAAGGATGTCTGAATGGTGCCTCGAGCGGACGACGAAGGACGCAATTGCTGAAATGGATGCCGTTCGTTTGCCTTGTGGTCCGGTTATGACACCTCAGGAAACCTTGGATGATCCACAACTCGCCGCAATGGGGCTGTTGAAAAATGTTCCCTACCCAGGTTTCGAAGACGGTGTGCCGGTAACAGAACTTCCCATAAAAATGTCAAAAACCGATACAAAACTTAAACATCGGGCACCGACTTTAGGTGAGCATACAGACGATATTATGAATAGCCTTGGATATTCTGCCGCGGAAATTGCGGATCTAAAATCCAAGAGAGTTGTTTAAAGCTGTGAAGGGATAGGGCGTTGCCGGTTACGCCGGCAACCAATGATCTAGAAACCTATCCAGCCAGATTTTGACATCTGGATCATATTTTCGTCTGCTTCTAAGCTGAATTTCCTTGGATTGAGCCCCAGGATCGTCAAGCATGTGGGCGGCTTTGGTCGCCCATCGTTTGTTCATCGCTTCCGTTACTTCAGGATGGAACTGAATGCCGTACGCATTCTTCCCCACCCGATACGCTTGATTTGGGAAGTATTCTCCGGTTGCGAGCAATGTTGCATCGACAGGGATGTCGAAACCTTCTTTATGCCATTGATAGGCATTGAGGGGAGCATCAAACAAATGGTTCCCTTCGTCCGTTGGGCTAACACAGTAATATCCTATTTCACGAACACCCTCCGGATGTTCACGAACCTCTGCTCCCAATGCTCGCGCCATAATTTGCGCTCCGAGGCAGATGCCCAAATACGGTGTTTCTGTTTTCAAAAACAGATCAATTATCTTCGTTTCATCACGAATATAGGCTTCGTGATCATCATTGGCACTCATAGGCCCACCAAAAATTACGGCGGCAACGTGATCGTCCATGTTTGTTGGCAAGGGGTCTCCAATGGCCGGAACCCGCATATCCAATTCATACCCACGCGTTCGGATCGCTTCGCCCACTCGGCCTGGATCGGACGTTGCCTGATGCATAATGAGCAAGACTGTATTTTGTGGATTTTGAGACGTGATAAGTTTATTCCGCTGACTTTATGTTCTAAATTAGTATTTTACGTCAAATCTATGTGAACTTTTTTCACAGTTTATCTTTCTTTGCGACGGTGGCAAGCCCATATAGCGTAAATGTATCGATCAATACATTTGATTTTCAGGTGGAGTTGAAATGAAATATTTTTGCAAGCTCTTGATATTTTTATATGTTTCTATGAATTTCCTCGGGCTCTCCGTGGCTTTAGCGCAATCAGCTCTGCCTGCGGATAGTGACACTGTCGGAGCAGAATTTACCATTATTCCCGGTAACCTGCCGAAGCCCTATGCAACAACGGTAGAAGCGCTGCCGCCCCATAAATCGAATGGTAATGTAGAAGGCGAGCTTAATCTTCCGCCAAATTTTAAAGTCGAAGCATTTAGGTCGGGACTAAGCCATGCCAGATGGTTGGAAGTCTTGGAGAATGGCGATGTGTTGGTCGCGGAATCGAGAGCAGGAAAAATAACGTTGCTCCGAGATACGAATGGCGACGGCATTGCTGATGTCAAAACTGAATTAATTTCCAATTTGGATCGTCCTCATGGCATGGCCATAATTGGCGATTGGCTTTACATTGGAGAACCTAAACAAATAAGACGTGTTCAGTTTAGTGTTGGCGATACCAAGATTACGGGGCGGATAGAGTATGTCACAGAACAAGGATCCCTGGGGGACGGCGGTGGCCACTGGACCCGGAACCTTCTATACGATGAAAAAGGTCATGCTTTATATATTTCCATTGGAAGCGCAGCGAATATGGACATTGAGCCTTCTCCTCGTGCGACAATCCAAAAACTCGATTTAGCTACCAATAAATTGGAAACCGTCGCGACGGGTTTGCGTAATCCTGTTGGTATTGATTTTAATCCGGTTACTGGAAAACTCTACACGGTTGTCAATGAGCGCGATGGATATGGCGACGGATTGGTTCCAGATTATTTAACTCATGTTGTTCAGGATGGTTTCTATGGTTGGCCATATGCATACTCTGGAACTATTCCTGACCCAGACTACGCTGAAGATGCGCCAGAAATGGTCGCAAAATCAATCCTACCGGACGTGCTTTTCCGATCTCATTCAGCACCGCTTGGCTTGGTGTTTTATAAGAGTGGTCATTTTCCCGAAGAATATATCAATGACGCGTTTGTTGCCTTTCACGGATCTTGGAACGCCTCAACGCCAACCGGTTACAAAATTGTCCGCGTATCGTTTAACAATGGCGTTCCGACGGGATCCTACGAGAATTTCGCCACCGGTTTCAGAGCGAATGCAACGGAAGATGGAGCCGCGAAAGTATGGGGACGTCCCGTTGGGCTCACTATAGCAAAAGACGGCGCGTTACTCGTTGCAGACGATGTCAGTCAAACCGTATGGCGCATTAGTTATACCGAATAGAGGTTGGTGATCGCGGATATCTATAGACTCAGGCTTCACCTGAGGATATATCAAAGGACCTTTGTGGATAATCTTCAGAGATATTGAAGCGTGAGTCGACAAAAATCAGGAACAGTGAGTGAAGAGATCTAGGCATGAGTTGGACTGAAGAACGAATTGAAAAATTAAACAAGCTCTGGGGTTCCGGGAAAACCGCGGCTGAAATTGCAGAAGAATTGGGCGACGTAACGCGCAATGCTGTGATCGGTAAAGCTAATCGTCTGGGACTGTCCGCGAAAGCGGCGCCGGCGGTTCAAAAGCCGAAGAAAAAGGCTCTGCCGCCGCATCGGGCCTGTCAGTGGCCAATCGGACATCCAGGTGAAGCCAATTTTCATTTTTGCAGCGATGAGGCAATCCCGAGTAAACCATATTGCTTAAAACATTGTAATATGGCTTACCAGAACAAGGATAACAGCTAGGGTTTTGGTTACGTCTGCGTAAACATTTCAAGTTTAAGAGGTAGTTTTTCGCCGAGCCACAGAGCGTTGTCTCTGTGATCCTCCAGATCATTTCCTGTTTCCGGATGAACGAGAATATCTAAATCTTGCCGATTAATCATGAGCCACGGGACAATCTTTGAAAAATCAGCAGCTTCAAAAGCAATTTGATACATGGACGTCGGATGCGGCCCGACAGGCTCGTCCCGCCAGCGCCCTAAGGATACATTGAAGGTTTCGTCTAACTGTTCGCGCAGTACCGAGGCTTTTTCTCGGCTCTGTGCGTCATAATAAATATGCGCGTGATAGCCGCTGATTGTTTGTTCCGCGTTTCTTGGCATTTGTTGCTTCCTTGAAAATCTGCTGGCCATTTCCGGCATATAGTTGTTAACATAATTTCTGTAAGCAAAGTTACAATGATCGATTTGCATCAGCGTAATCTTTGCCCGATAAAATAATAATAAAAGGGCTAATGATGTCCCTTGAAATAAACCGGAGGTAACCGTGTCTTACGAAGAAATTCTGTACGAAGTCGATGACCAGATCCTGACAATTACGCTCAATCGACCAGATAAGCTCAACGCTTTTACGACAGTTATGAGAGATGAATTGATCGATGCATTCGATCGCGCGGACGAAGATGATAATATTCGGGCCATCATTATTACTGGCGCGGGTCGTGCTTTTTGTGCAGGAGCTGATCTCGGTAAAGGTAAGGAGACGTTTAATTATAAAGCGCAAGGCCGCATGGACGATTCCGGATTACATCGCGATGGCGGTGGCCGTGTTACGCTTAGAATGTATGAGAGTAAAAAACCGATTATCGGAGCTATTAACGGACCAGCAGTTGGTATTGGGATCACGATGACCTTGCCAATGGATGTTCGACTGGCATCGGAAAATGCGAAAATAGGCTTCGTCTTCTCACGGCGCGGAATTGTACCGGAAGCGTGCAGCAGCTGGTTCCTACCGCGCCTTGTTGGAATATCTCAGGCATTGCAATGGGTATATTCAGGCCGTGTTTTCTCCGCTCAGGAAGCATTGGACGGAAAATTGGTTAAATCCCTTCATGCTCCTGAAGATTTGCTCAGCGCGGCGAGGGCCATGGCCAAGGAATTTATCACCGATACAGCGCCAGTTTCAGTTGCGCTATGCCGGCAAATGCTCTGGCGTATGTCGGGCGCGGATCATCCCATGGAAGCACATAAAGTCGATAGTCGCGGTATCGCGTATATGGGGCAAAGTCCTGACGTCGCAGAAGGTGTAAGTTCCTTTCTGGAGAAAAGGCCTGCAGAGTTTACCATGAAACCGTCAACGGATATGCCGGATTACTATCCGTGGTGGGAAGAGCGTAAATTCGAATGATTGTTTTTGGATTTTAAGAGTAGCCTTCGCCGTTAAAGGCGAAAGCTGCTCGACGGCTAAAACCCAAAAGGGTCCGCTCCGCGATACGTGTTAAACGATACAGGTGCGTCGCTCCAGACTAGAATATGGCAACCGAAATTGCTGGTTAATTCGACTTCTGTTTCCGGTGCCAAGGTTATGAATTGATTTGATTTTCCTGGAACACCGCCTGTCACCAGATCACCGGCGATGATAAAAATATCCTGTTTTTCGACCGTTGAATAGCTCGGGATCTTGGCACCTGGGTCAAGATGTAGAGACGTCATGCGGAAATCGTGATTTGTTTGCGTGTAATCGTACAATACTCGTTGGGTGACACCTTCTGGCATATCAAGTGAAGGGATTATATCGAGCAGCTTGTACGGTACGACAATAGGATCTCTCGCTGCCGCAATTTCCGGAAACTGATCGCGATGAGCGCCGGGATGAATGGCTGACAATTGTTCGTCTTTCATCGGATATTTACTCGACCCCTCAAGACGTGAGACAATCAAAACACCCTCGTAAGAAAAGGCGTCATGCGTGTCGCCGGGCGGATTGATACCTACGCAGCCTTGCGTGAAAGTACCTGCATAGTCCGTCACGGATCCACTTAAGATATAGCTAGCGCCAACATCTTCATGCTGATGTAAGCCACTTTCGGCAAATGCATCAAATCGGAACAAGCCTAGAAATTTTCCGCTGTCGAGGTCAACGCGAGCCGGTTTGTAAAATAACCCTTCCTTGCCCACATTCACCCAGTCCGTCGAGGCCATATCAAAGACATCGATTTTTGCTTTTTTTATTGCGCCGTGCGAAGTCATTCGAATACGTCCTGTAATAGAATCTTTCGAAGAAGCTTAATACGGCTATTAAACATTTGCATGGAAAATCTGATCTGGCCTAAATTCACCTCATGCAGCTGTCGTCATATTAAGCTTCGTCCAAGGGCACACATGGATGTCAATAAACTGCAGTCTTGTCTTGCTCTCTTGAGGTCGGACCATTAAATGTAGATGATCTTCAATCGAACAGGTACACACATGGATTCAATACTCTTACTAGTCAGTTCTGTTATTTCGATTTTTATTTGGCTTTTGATTGCGAACGCCATTCTAAGTTGGCTTGTCGCGTTCAATGTCGTGAATACAAGTAACCAGTTCGTTGCGTCAGTCGGGAATTTTCTATATCGGATTACGGAGCCTCCCTTGCGTCCGATCCGTAAAATTATTCCAAGTTTTGGTGGATTGGATGTTTCGCCTATTGTCTTGATTCTATTGTTGATTTTTTTGAGAAATCTTATGTTTGAATATTTGCCAACGATGGTATGACACCCTATGTCCGCAGTGATGACAAAGGAGTATTGCTCAGTATCCGGCTTTCACCCGGAGCATCCCGAAATCAGATAATGGGGACCAGTCTTGATGCAACGGGGAAGTCTTCAATCAAAATTAGCGTCACGGCGCCGCCAGAAAAAGGAAAAGCAAATTTGGCATTAATAAATCTGTTGGCAAAATTTCTTAGGCGACCGAAATCGGATTTTGAAATTGTTACTGGCACGTCGAATAGAAGTAAGACAGTTCGTATCGTGGGAGATTCTGCTTACATTGAAGCGGAATTGGCCCAAAAATTGGATTAATATTGGGTGATAAGGGTGAGTAAATGACCGCAGATATTATTGATGGGAAAGCGTTCGCCGCGAACGTACGTGAGCGCGTCGGGCGGCAAGTTGCTGTTCTCAAATCTGAAAACAATTTGACGCCTGGATTAGCTGTTGTCCTAGTTGGAGAAGATCCTGCGAGTAAGGTCTATGTCCGAAATAAAGGCAAATCGACTGCAGAAGCGGGAATGAAATCAGAGGAGATACGCCTAGATGTTTCCGCGACACAGGAAGAGGTCCTGAGCGTTGTCACGAGATTAAATGAGGATCCGTCAATACATGGCATTTTGGTGCAATTACCGCTTCCGAAGCAAGTTGACGAAATGGCCATTTTGGATGCCATTGATCCGGCCAAGGATGTCGACGGTTTCCATGTAATCAATACGGGACGCCAGGCGGTGGGCTTGCCTGCAATGGTGCCTTGTACTCCGTTGGGCTGCATCATGATGCTCAAAGATAAACTTGGCGAGTTATCCGGGCTGAATGCGGTTGTTGTCGGTCGGTCAAACATTGTTGGGAAACCGATGGCGAGTTTGCTATTGGCCGAAAGTTGCACCGTTACAATCGCGCATTCACGAACTAAAGATCTGCCATCTGTTTGCCGGGGTGCGGATATTCTTGTCGCGGCAGTTGGGCGACCTGAAATGGTCCGGGGGGATTGGATCAAACCGGGTGCAACAGTTATAGACGTCGGAATTAATCGAATTGAAAAAGACGACGGAAAAACCAAACTGGTTGGTGATGTTTGTTTTTCGGAGGCCGTCGAAGTCGCAGGGGCTATCACGCCTGTACCTGGTGGTGTTGGGCCGATGACCATCGCTTGTTTATTGGCAAACACCGTTACCGCGGCATGTCGGCAAGCCGGGATAGAAGAACCGGCCCACTAAGAGAATTGAAAACGGAGCACGAAGTGAGATTCCCACCTCAAATGATTGCAAAATTCTTTAAATTTGTTGGCGTAGGTGCGTTGACGGGGATTGTTTTTGCCGTTGTTTTCTTTGTGTTGCCCGCGGCAGGCCTCTTATTCGCGGTGAATGCATTTGCCTTGGATTGGGATATGCGCTGGGTACCGTCGGTGGGAATGATCATGGCCCTGGGCGCATTCTGCGGGGCAATTTTCGCGGCCGTGTTATTCGTCAAAGATCAATACACTCCCTACGTTGAGGAGGTACCGGACTTCGAAGCCGATGCTGAAGATCCAGATTTTGATGATTTTCGCTAAAAGATGAGGGGGCGACGCCCCCTCTGTTTTACGATTTCTGCCGGTGTAAGAGACGTAGGCGGAGGGCGTTCAGTTTAATGAAACCCTCGGCGTCCCGTTGATCATAAACAGTGTCTTCTTCAAAAGTTACATGCTCCATGGAATATAGAGAATAGGGGCTTTTCCGTCCAACAACAGTAGCGCGACCCTTGTACAGTTTCAGGCGAACTGTTCCTGCGACCTTTTCCTGACTTTTATCGATGAGCGCCTGTAACATATCCCGTTCAGGCGAAAACCACAGACCGTTGTAAATCAGCTCTGCATAGCGTGGCATGATATCATCTTTGAGATGCATGGCACCGCGGTCCAACGTGATCTGCTCGATACCGCGATGGGCTTCAAGCATGATCGTGCCTCCCGGGGTTTCATAGATACCGCGAGACTTCATTCCGACAAACCTGCCTTCTACCAAATCAAGGCGACCAATCCCGTTATCACCCGCAAGTTTATTGAGGGCAGTCAGCATGTCTGCGGGACTTAACCGTTTGCCGTCGAGGGCTACGGGGTCGCCTTTTTCATATTCGATTTCGATATAAGTCGGCGTATTCGGTGCGTCTTCTGGGGCAACAGACCGCGTATATACATACTCACCAGCTTCTTCCCACGGATCTTCCAACGCCTTCCCTTCTGCGGAAATGTGGAGCAGGTTTGCATCAACAGAGAACGGAGCTTCTCCGCGCTTGTCTTTTGGAATAGGTATTTGGTTCTTTTCGGCAAATTCAATAAGCTTCGTACGCGAATTCAAATCCCATTCGCGCCAGGGAGCGATGACCTTGATATCGGGGTTAAGTGCGTAATATCCCAGCTCGAACCGGACCTGGTCGTTGCCCTTGCCTGTCGCACCATGCGCGACAGCATCTGCGCCGACTTCACGGGCGATTTCGATTTGACGTTTTGAGATAAGCGGCCGGGCAATGGCGGTGCCCAAAAGATATTGTCCTTCATACACGGTATTTGCCCGAAACATGGGAAACACAAAGTCGCGGACGAATTCTTCTCGAAGATCCTCAATAAAGATATCTTTGATACCGAGCATTTCTGCTTTCGCGCGAGCTGGCTCCAATTCGTCGCCTTGGCCTATATCGGCTGTAAAAGTTACTACTTCACAGTTATACGTAGTTTGCAGCCATTTCAGGATCACAGATGTATCCAAACCGCCGGAGTAAGCCAATACGACTTTTTTGATGTCTTGTGACATGACGCATACCTTTAATGGGAATCTATAATGTGCATAAATTTTCAGCGCGCAACCTAAGGGAAAAGCGGGATTGCCGCAAGAGGCAGTATGCTTTGGAGGGCACATTTAAATGCGCCGAATATGGCAAATTTTTTCCTTTTCAAAAATTCACTGCTAGTCTTAATTCTGGCTAGTGTAAATTTCCACTTCGATATGAATTTAATAAATAATAAAAGGACTGAAAATGCAGTTGGAACTTGGTGGTAAAACGGCCCTCATTACGGGCGCGTCGCAAGGCATTGGTGAAGGTATTGCCAAAGCTTTCGCAGATGAGGGGGTGAATCTGCATTTAACCGCGCGAAATATTGATAATCTTGAACGTATCAAATCGGAGATTGAGGGTATTTCGGACGTGACCGTAATGCTTCATCCTTTGGATATTACACAATCAGGGGGATGCGCAGAACTCGCTGAGCAAGTTGGTGATGTCGACATTCTCGTGAATAATGCCGGAGCGATCCCAAGTGGCAATCTATTTGATATCGACGAGGCGGCATGGCGGCAAGGCTGGGAGCTGAAAGTGATGGGTTACATTAATATGTGCCGATTATTCTATGCAAAAATGAAATCAAAGTCTGAGGGCGTAATCATCAACAATATTGGCAACGGCGGCGAAGTTTTCGATCCAGAATATATAGCAGGCACCACGGGAAATGCGAGCCTTATGGCTTTTACACGGGCGCTGGGCGGAAGCAGTTTGAAAGACGGTATTCGTGTCATGGGCGTTAATCCAGGGCCAGTAAAGACAGAGCGGATTATTACAATGTTGAAGAAAAGGGCTTTATCGCTTCTCGGTGAGGAAAGCAGATACATGGAGCTTGTGGAGTCTTTTCCAATGGGCAGGCCTGCACATGTCGATGAAGTAACAAGTCTAATTGTCTTTTTAGCGTCGTCCCGGGCTGGATACTCTACGGGTAGCATCTATACGGTTGATGGTGGCATTTCTTCCCGGCGGTCTATCGGATGATTTAAGGTCGTCTTGGATAGTGAATGATGGTCATGACAACGGCTGTATCCAGACCTTTATTCCGGTAACCATGCGGGCGATCACCACGAAATCGTATGGATTGCCCAACTTCTAGTTCGCGCCAGGTTTCGTCAGCGAGGATCTCTAATTTTCCGGCAATTACGGTAATGATTTCTATTACGCCCGGTTCGTGAGGATCCGATAATCTTTCATAATCGGGGCGAAAGGACAATTCCATATATTCGAAACCAAGGCGCTGTTCAAACGGAAAAAGCGGGGCGACCGCTAGTCCATCGGCGGACTTGTTTTGTCGAATGCTATTGGCGGTTCTAACTAAGGTTTCTGTTGGTCCTTCTGATATCTCTTCGATGAGAGAAGAAATCGATACCTCAAACCCCGTCGCAATCTTCCATAAGGTTGCGGTTGTTGGATAAGATTCACCTCTTTCAATTTGCCCCAACATGGCTTTACTGACACCCGTGTGGCGCGCCGTCACATCCAAACTCCATTTTCGGGATTTTCGCAAATGCTTGAGAGCATTCGCAACATGGTCATTCGGATCCGACATATTTTGATCTCTTTTTTAAGCTTGTGCGTTATAACGTACAAATGTTAAGGTGATGCGAATTATACGTTATAACGCACAATCGGAATGTGAGGTAGCTCTATGCTCCGTTTCTTTTCACCCTCTTTCATCTCAACCGGATTTGTCGCAGTTCTTGTTGGATATGCCGGCGCCGGCGCCATAATTTTTCAGGCAGCCAACGCTGCGGGAGCTAACCCTGAGCAGATCAGTTCTTGGCTCTGGGCCTTAGGTGTTGGGATGGGTGTTAGTTCGGCATGCCTAACTCTCTGGTACCGACAACCGATACTCATCGCATGGTCGACACCAGGAGCGGCGTTGCTGGTGACCAGCCTACCCGGTGTTCCAATGAGCGACGCCATAGGGGCTTTTCTTTTTTCTTCGTTTCTGTTGACAATTTGCGGTGTGACAGGCTGGTTCGAGAAAATTATGAATGTCGTACCGCAATCTTTGGCGGCGGCGCTTTTAGCGGCGGTTTTATTGAGATTTGGTCTGGATGCATTTGTTGCGCTGGAAGCTGATTTTTCTCTCGTCGGAATAATGCTGGTTGTTTACCTCCTGACCAAGCAATTACTCCCAAGATATGTCATTCCGTTGACTTTTTTGTCCGGAATAATTGTCGCAGCGCTGCAAGGGAGTTTGGTGGGGCTATCTCTGGATTTGACGTTTACCACGCCAGTTTTTGTAATGCCGACATTTGATTTTGCCACATTAATCGGCGTCGGAATTCCTTTATTTGTTGTTACCATGGCATCGCAAAATGTACCCGGATTGGCTGCCCTTAGAACTCATGGTTATCAAGCGCCGGCCTCTCCGCTTATCGCCTGGTCCGGTGCGACGGGGCTCGCTTTAGGGCCTTTCGGCGGGTTCGCCTTTAATTTGGCGGCAATTACGGCGGCCATGTGTATGGGTAAAGAGGTTCATCCTGATCCTGAAAAACGTTATCTCGCAGTACTGTGGGCTTCTATTTTTTATACAATGGCCGGGATATTCGGTGCCGCGTTGACAGGATTGTTCATTGCCTTCCCAGCCGCATTAATTATGGCCATCGCTGGCCTTGCCTTGCTATCCACCATTGCAAATAGCCTGGAAGTCGCATTGCGAACAGAAGCGGAGCGTGATGCGGCAATTTTGACATTTGCTGTTTCAGCTTCGGGGCTAACATTACTTTCGATTGGTGCCCCTTTTTGGGGATTATTGTTGGGAATGGCCGCCTATTTGTTTAAAAAACGGCCCTCGACATCCAAGTGAACATGCTAGGATTAATTCATTATAAGAATGGATTGAAAGATGCTGACAATCAAAACTTTAAATAGAGAATTTGATAATTGGGATGCGTTGCTTGTGCTCATCCATGGCGCTTTTACTTATATGGAGGACCGGATTGATCCACCCTCATCTGTCCATTCGCTTGATAAGGATGCACTTAGGAAAAAAGTGGCGGAAGAAATTGTAATTGCTGCCTATGAGGATCGAGAACTGATTGGGTGTTGTTTCTTGAAAGAGACAGGACGTAAGAACTATCTTGGAAAGATGGCAGTTGACCCTGCCTTACAAGGGGTCGGAGTCGGTGAGAAATTACTGAAGGCCGCGATAGATTTAAGTAAAAACGCGGGAAAATCGGCTTTGGAGCTGGAAACCCGTGTTGAACTGACTGAAGTTCATGCCTTTTTTCGTCGCTTTGGGTTTTCTCAAACTGCAGAAACGTCTCATGAAGGATATAAAAGGCCCACAAGCATTACAATGCAGATGAATCTATAGGGATACTGCTTGAGTTGACCGTCGCTCCGATGCCCGAATTTTGGTACTTTCCGATTTCAGCTGACCACAAGCCGCCATAATATCGCGACCGCGCGGAACCCGTACCGGTGATGAGTATCCCGCGTCATTGACGATTTTGGCAAAACGATGAATAGCGTTATTGCTGGAACATTCATATTGCGTACCGGGCCACGGATTGAAAGGAATCAGATTAACCTTTGCTGGAATATCCTTGAGTAAGCGGACAAGTTCCCGAGCATCTGCAGGGCTGTCATTAATATCCTTCAGCATGACATATTCGAACGTGATCCGCCGGGCATTGTTGCTAGAGGGATACTCCCGACATGCTTGCAGTAGCTCTTTGATCGGATAGCGTTTGTTGATCGGAACCAACTGATCGCGAATCTCATCCGTTACGGCATGTAAGGAAATAGCGAGATTGACGCCCAATTCCTCACCACATTGATGAATTTTAGGAACAACGCCGGATGTCGAAAGAGTAATCCGTCTTTTTGAAAGTGAAATGCCCTCGCCATCCATGATTATTTTAAGGGCTTTTGCAACATTGTCATAGTTCAGGAGAGGCTCTCCCATTCCCATCATGACAATGTTGGAAATCATGCGTTCGCCTTTTGGGCTCGGCCACTCGCCTATTGTATCACGGGCAACGAGCATTTGAGCGATAATTTCACCGGCGGTGAGGTTCCGTACAAGCTTCATAGTGCCCGTATGGCAAAAACTGCATGTCAGAGTACATCCAACCTGGCTAGAAACGCAGAGGGCGCCTCGATCCTCCTCCGGAATATGAACAGATTCTACTTCCTGCCCATCCGGGAATTTGACTAGCCATTTACGAGTGCCGTCGGCCGATTCCTGCAAGCTCGTTACTTCCGGCCGTTCTGCCGTAAATTGGTCAGGCAACCGGCTGCGCATTTCCTTGGAAATGGATGTCATGTCATCAAAATTGCTGGCACCGCGATGATATAACCAATGAAAAAGTTGACGGGCCCGCATCTTCGCAGGCTTAGCGTCTTCGCCCGCGTCAACAAGTGCTGCAGCGATTTCTTCGCGCGTCAATCCAATAAGGCTTTTTTTGATGGCCAGCAATTCAGGTTGGCGATCAACAGCCTCTACATCTGGAATCAAAGGATTCATTCGGCATTCAATCTAATTCTAAAAATGAGGCTTATACTCTCGTCAGCACCCTCAAGTACAGCTTTTTCTAATCTGCTTGTGAGCGGCCGTAAAACCTTGCAGCGAATAGCTGTCGGTCGTCAATGTTCCGCGCGTAGATTTGCCCTTTACAACAAGTTTCGATCCACCGCGCATCGCACTTACTAATTTGGCGTCACTTTCCCCTTCAGGAACCCAAGCAACATCATTATTGGTCGCCAATACAAATTTTCGATTCCCAACTAAAATATCAACGGTGGATTTCTCCATATAGGAATAACCAGTAATATGGCTGACTTCTTCTTTCGAGGATGAAGCCGGGCGGTAGGTCACCATCAGATAAATGTCGTCACGATTAACACCTTTAGGTGTCGATTTATTCGGGCGAGACAGCATATAGCATAGTTTTTTGCCGTTTTCGACCCAACTATAAGCTTGCCAGTCTTTAAATGTTCCGAGTGGCTTGGGGCTTTTTTCTTGAGCAAGAGCGCCACTGGAAGATACAAAAACGTAAAGTAGCAGCGCTGACAATATCAAAATAGATTTATTCATAATGCCAGAATAACGGTTTGAATTTAAATTTGCCAGTTGTTCGTTGATCAATTTTTGGTCACCATTATTCATTCAAATTAGTCCCACTCAAAAGATTTATCAGGTTTTTCTATCCATCCGGTCGGCGCTTAATTGGCGCTCCTTGAACATGGTCCTCCAGCGGAATAGGCTTTCCAAGTTCGCCGGTCGGACGTTTGGCGTATCGTCCATGTGTTACAATTCGATCATACATAACGATCGCGCCGGCGGTTGCAACATTCAAACAGAATTTTGTCGGAATTTTGATAAAATAGTCACATTTATCCTGTAATTCTGGGGAAAGGGAGCCGCGCTCTTTGCCCAGAATATACACCGCGCTGATAGGATGAAAAAAACTTGGTAGCTCTATCGCTTCATCGAGGAGCTCAACACCAACAATTTTGCACCCTTTGGGTAGCTTCATATCGTCGAGGTTCTCAAAATCATACCAAGGGATATTTTTAGGTGCGACACTGGTATCTGATCGAGCTTTCTTAACGGAATATTCTGCGCCTATTGTAAAAACGAAGCTGGCGCCAAAGGCGTTTGCTGTCCGAAACAAATTGCCCGCATTCATTGGTTTACTAATGCCTTCAACGCCAACACCAAAATATCCCCGAGATCCTGTCATTTTTTTGCTATTCCGCTGTTACGAATCCTGTTAAAAGCCGGTCACGATTATATCCAAATTTCCAGGCTTATACATGATTAATTATTCTTCTTCCGATTTCGCAAGTAATCCTTTTACGGTCACTGTATCCCGTGGCCCCATTGTCGAAAGTCACCATCACGTTATTGCGGCTATTTCGGATGCTGACGGGAAGCTTCTTCGAAGTTGGGGCGATGTGAAAAATGCTGTTTATTTGCGGTCGGCCATTAAACCGTTGCAAGCGTTGCCTCTCGTTGAAACGGGCGCCGCAGATGCGTTGAACGTCACTGAACAAGAACTTTCCCTTGCCTGTGCATCGCATAATGGCGAGGCCTCTCATGTGGATGCTGTGAGAGATTGGTTGAAGCGCATTGGTTTAGACATTGGCGATCTCGAATGTGGTACGCATTGGCCAAAATATGAGCCAGCTGCGCTAGAGCTTGCGAGTGCAGGCTTTACACCAACGGCCGCCCACAATAATTGTTCGGGTAAACATAGCGGCTTCTTAAGCACCGCTATACATATGAAAGAGGCCACCCAAGGTTATATAGATCTGGATCATCCAGTGCAGCAACGGATTGTTAAAGTTCTGGAGGATTTTACGGATCTTGATTTGAGCCGGGCACCAATCGGGATAGATGGCTGCTCCATTCCGACTATTGCCATCCCGCTTGAAAAAGCAGCCTTGGCAATCGCCCGATTTGCGGATCCGTCTAAGTTGGAGACAGATCGGGCAATTGCTTGCCGGCGTATCCAAACTGCTATCGCCAAACATCCTCATATGATTGCAGGTACAAATCGGCTTTGTACGGCACTGGATGGCGCAGCCCGGGGGGCGGTGATTGCAAAAGTTGGCGCGGAAGCCGTTTATCTTGCAGCGCTGCCGGAACTGGGACTTGGCATCGCATTGAAATCCTTGGATGGTGCAGATAGGGCTGCCGAGGTTGCCCTTGGTGCATTACTAGATGATCTCGGTGTCATGACCGACGATATTCATAAATCGGCAGATCCGTATTTTCATCCGATATTGCGGAACCGTAATGATATTGTCGTTGGCCATCTGAAAGCTGTTTTTGACTAAATCGCACCTCCGCCAATTGACCTTGGGTTTTAATCAGGGTTAAGTTTGTGCATCGCAATAAAGAAAAAGAATGAAAAGTGGAATAAAAAATGAAAGCGCTTGTTTGTAAGGAATTTGGTACTCCAGATATCTTGGTCATGGAAGAGGTCGATAAGCCCGCTGTGGCGCCGGGTATGGTGATTATCGAGGTTCATTCCGTGGGATTAAATTTTCCGGATACGTTAATGATTGCCGGTAAATACCAGTTCAAGCCGCCATTTCCCTTTTCACCCGGAATGGAATGTGCCGGAATTGTCATTGAAATTGGTGAGGGTGTAACTAACGTTGCTGTTGGTGATCGTGTCATGGCGAACCACGGTGTTGGCGGATTTGCCGAATATGTTTTGGCCCCGGAAGATGGCACATACAAAATTCCCGATAACATGCCATTTGATAAGGCCGCGGGCTTTCCGGTGACCTACGGTACGACATATCATGCGCTTATCGATCGGGGAAGCCTGCAGCCGGGTGAAGTTCTGTTGGTTCATGGCGCGGCGGGTGGTGTAGGACTAAATGCGGTAGAGCTTGGCAAGGCATTGGGCGCAACAGTGATTGGTACTGTTGGATCTGATGAGAAAATGGATATCGTTAAGCAATATGGTGCGGATCACGTTATCAATTATTCTACCGAAAGCATCCGTGATCGTGTCAAAGAGTTGACAGATGGTAACGGCGCTGATGTCATTTATGATCCGGTCGGTGGGGATGCGTTCGACCAATCCATGCGGTGTATTAATTGGAATGGCCGGCTGTTGGTGATTGGCTTCGCTTCAGGTCGGATTGCAGAACTGAAAACAAACATAGCGCTTCTTAAAGGATGTTCCGTTGTGGGTGTATTTTGGGGAGAGTTTGCCCGTCGCCATCCGGATCAGAACCGGGCTAATTTTCAAGCAATGCTTGATATGGTTAGAGAAGGCAAAATTAATCCTCATGTTTCTATGCATTTTCCGCTGGAAGAGGGAGCCGCTGCGATGCATGCGCTCCTATCACGCAAGTCCACCGGTAAGGTTATCATCACCGTAAAGGATTGATATCGATGGCAAAGGGTAGGGGACGGCGTGATAAAGCTGTAAAGCGCCAATATGAAGAGTATCCCTACCCGCCACGCGATCCGGCGGACGAGCATTCTCGGCTTATTGAAGGTAGCCCAAGCCATCTTGGCGAATTAAATCACTATCTTTATTCGGGAAAGCGTGACTTCTCAAAACCCTTTCGGGCGTTAGTTGCGGGCGGAGGAACCGGTGATGCCGCCATCATGCTGGCACAGCATCTCAGCGATCATGGTGATCGGGGGACGGTCACGTATTTGGATCTGTCATCGGCTAGCCGCGCTGTTGCGGAAAGCCGAGCCAAAGCACGTGGTCTAGAAAACATGGTATTCCACACGGGCTCGTTGTTGGAATTGCCGGAAATGGGATTTCTCCCTTTTGATTATATTGATTGCTGTGGTGTGCTTCATCATCTTGAGGTGCCTGAAAGGGGTTTGCAGGCCCTTATTTCCTGCTTGGCGGAAGATGGTGGGCTAGGCCTTATGGTCTATGCAACACTAGGCCGCACCGGCGTATATCCAGTTCAAAATGCGTTAAGGTCGATGGCTGCAGGGAAAACGCAATTCGAGCAAGTAAAAATTGCTAAAGCATTGATTGGATCCCTTCCTGCTTCAAATTGGCTTAACAAGAATAACTATCTGGGCGATCACAAACTAGGTGAAGATGCCGCATTATTTGATTTGCTTTTACACCCTCGAGATCGCAGTTACCTTGTACCGGAATTATTGGCATTGCTCCAAATGTGCGACGTAGGTTTAGTCGAATTTATTGAACCCATCCGTTACCGGCCTGAGACCTATTTGAAAGACGATAGGTTGTTGAAGTTAGTCAGGAGCATGGGGACAGCTGAGAAAGCGGCCTTAGCAGAGAACATATGCGGATCTCTTAAGACACATACTGTCTATGCAAAAAAATCTTCCAACACCGCGGATACTGTCGCGAAATTCAATCCAGAAATGATCCCGACCTTAAAGGACCGTAATCCTGAATTGCTTTTCAAAGCATTCTCTGCGCGTTCCGAACTTAATGTTGGCTTTGACGGTGAATCGCATTCTTTCAAGGTGCCAGATGGCGCTGCTGAATTTGCGGCTCTTATTGACGGAAGGAGAACTCTCGGTGAAATGCAAAAACATTTCGCTTTGAATTGGGGAAAATTTCGAAACCGTTACGTACCTATTTATACTTTGTTGAACGGCTTGAATTTGCTCTGGCTGCAGTCTTCATAACTTTTCGGTTTCGGCTTTAAATTGAAACGCAGGGCAGGATTGCAAAATTAGTTCTTTATGTTCAAAAACGGGCATCCTATTCTGAGATTCATGTCGTCTGTCCGCTTACTCCTCAAACCATTTCTTGCCGCTCCGCCCGTCTTTCAAGCCGCTTGTTTAATGATATTGTCCTGTTTCGTCCTTTCGCTTATGGGCGGGCTTATCCGTACGGTAGCGGATAGCGGACTACCCGTGTTCGAAATTGTTTTTTTGCGGAATGTCGCGGGACTATTATTTATCCTGCCCTGGTTTTTAAAAAATGGATTTAGTTCCTTAAAAACCAATCGACCGTGGCTTTACGGATTTCGAAGTATCGTTGGCTTTTTGTCCATGTTCACGTGGTTTTATGCGGTAAGTGTTTTGCCGCTAGCGGATGCGGTTGCATTGAACTTTACCTCTCCGATTTTCGGCACAATTCTGGCCATTTTTGTTTTGAAAGAAATCGTTGGAATCCGCCGGGGACTGGCGATGGTTGTGGGTTTTTTAGGGGCAATGATCATTCTGAGACCAGGGTTAGAGGAAATGAGCCTTGGCGCATACGCCGCCATATTCTCGGCCATGACAATGGCATGCGCCGCAACATGTGTGAAAATACTCTCGAAGACAGAAAGTACGACTTCCATTGTGGCCTGGACACAAATTATGATTTTACCTATGTCCTGTATTCCTGCCTTGTTCGTCTGGCAGATGCCGACGATGGATCAAGTTCTGATAATTCTTGGTATCGGGTTCCTGGGCACCATCGGCCATCTGTGTTTTACCAAGGCTTTCTCGCTGGTTGACGCGTCGATTGTTATGCCCTTCGACTTCTTCCGTCTGATTTTTTCGGCGATTGTTGGTTTTCTGTTTTTTATGCAGGAGCCAGATATTTACACCTATATCGGCGCGGCCGTTATTTTTAGCTCATCCATTTACATTGCCATTCGGGAATCGCGGGTGAGTGCGGCTGCGGCTCGGGAAAAAGAGGCGTTGGCGCACGCCCTTGCTGATACGACTTTGGGATCCGGTAGATGAATATGCGCGCCGCGGGTCTCCGTTGGCTTCGCGTCTGGCATACCATTCCAGCGAATGGACAAGGCGCGCTTTGGATGTTGCTCGGGGGTCTGTGTTTTTCTTTCATGGGAATTGGCATCAAGTTTCTTGGTGAGGGCATGGACAGTTTCCAAATCGGATTTCTACGCGCTTTGTTCGGTTTGATCGTTATTCTTCCCTTCGCTCTTCGACATGGAACTGCACCGCTTAAGACGAAAGTTTTGAAATTGCACATTATGCGTGCGCTGGTTGGTGTCACAGGAATGCTCTGTATTTTCTATGCGATTACACATTTACCGCTGGCGGATGCAGTTGCGTTAACCTTTACCCGCCCCTTATTTCTAATCGTTCTGGCCGTCCTTTTTCTGGGCGAGCAAGTCAGGTGGCGACGCTGGTCCGCGACAGCAGTCGGGTTTCTCGGCGTCTTAGTTATGGTACAATCTCAAGCCGAAATTGAGTTTGCTGCCATTGTCGCTTTATTCGGGGCATTGATGGTCGCTTTGGTTTCCGTCTTCCTGAAAAAACTAAGCGCAACGGAACGACCGGCAACCATGATGTTTTACTTCGGGATCATGGCATCACTTTTTTCTCTTGGGCCTGCTTTGGTTGTTTGGGTTCCACCCACCTGGGAAGACATTGCCGTATTGTCGGTATTGGCCTGTTTTGGATCCGGTGCAAATTTCTGTGCTATTCGCGCCTTCTCCATTGGCGAAGCAACAGCAGTCGCCCCGTTTGACTATATGCGTCTGATTTTTTCAGGTATTCTCGGATTTCTGATTTTCGCTGAAATCCCCGACATTTGGATGGTTTTAGGAGCTTGTATTATTGTCGCGTCGAGTTTGTATATCGTGCGTCGTGAGGCGGGAATAGGTAAATCCAAACGCCCACAACTCCCCGATACCTAGGTCCCAAGTCGGTATTGTTAATGTTGCCTATGGACAAATTTACGGGCATAACTCACTTTCAATAAAGAATATAAATGTGCTGCTAACAAGACGATTTGTTAACAGACAACCACATGAGAGAAGGTTACTGAATGTACATAGATGGTCAATGGTGCAGCGCGGATAACGGCGCAGTTTTTGATGTTTTCAATCCTGCAACTGGTGAGACAATAAAATCTGTTCCAGCTGGCGGAGCTGGGGATGCAAAGAAAGCAATCGCAGCAGCAGAAGCCGCTTTTGTAGATTGGTCTAAGACAACAGCATACCAGCGGTCGGCATTTCTATATAAAGCCTATCAAATAATGCTTGAGCGGAAAGAAGACCTTGCCCGCATTATGACCGAAGAGCAGGGGAAGCCTCTGAAGGCGGCACGCAATGAAGTGCAATATGGTGCTGATTTTCTGTTGTGGTACGCCGAAGAAGCCAAACGGGTCAATGGAGAAATCCTGCCCTCCGCGCGGGCCGATCAACGATTTATGGTAATCCGTCAACCGGTAGGCGTCGTAGCGGCGGTGACCCCCTGGAATTACCCCATTTCAATGATCACCCGTAAAGTAGGACCGGCTTTGGCTGCTGGGTGCACTGTTGTGTTGAAGCCAGCGGAGGCAACGCCACTTTGCGCAATTGCCATGTTCGAGATTTTTGAAGCGGCGGGTCTTCCAGAAGGCGTTGTCAATCTTGTTACGGCATTGGATCCTAAACCTATTGGTACGGAATTTACGACTAACCCGGCAGTGCGCAAATTAACTTTCACCGGATCAACCAACGTTGGCAAGATGCTGGCCGGTGAGGCTGGAGCCCAGATGAAACGGATTTCGTTAGAACTTGGCGGGCACGCACCGTTCATTGTCTTTGACGATGTTGATCCGGCCCATGCGGCAAAAGGCGGATCTTTGGTGAAGTTTTTGAATACGGGACAAGCCTGTATTAGTCCCAATCGGTTTTTCGTCCATAGCTCTGCATATGATCAGTTTGTCGCGACGTTTACGGAACGCGTTCAAAAGATGAAAGCCGGGAGTGGTTTTGACGAAGGCGTAGCCATTGGACCGTTAGTGAATCAAGCGGCGATTGACAAGGTTGACCGGCAAGTAACTGATGCCGTGAAGAAAGGGGCGGAAGTTGTGGCCGGCGGGTCCGTTTTGCAATCAGATGGTCTCGATAAAGGGCATTTCTATGCGCCAACAGTGCTGGCGAATGTCACGCCAGATATGCTGATTTACCGGGAAGAGACCTTTGGCCCTGTCGCGCCAATCATTAAGTTTGAGACAGAAGAAGAAGTATTACAGATGGCCAATGATACGGTTTATGGCCTTGCAGCCTATGTTTATACGCGGGATATCTCGCGTGCCATGCGGATGTATGAAGGATTGAGGTTCGGTATCATCGGGATCAATGACATAAACCCGACATCCGCTGCTGCCCCCTTTGGTGGGATGAAAGAGAGTGGCCTGGGCCGGGAAGGCGCGAAAGACGGGATCCTCGAATATCTCGAAACCAAGTTGGGCGGTTTCTCTATTTAGGGTCTCCGTGACAGCTTTACGTATTTAAAAAATACCGGCGTTCCCATACTCAATGAGATTATGCCGGTATTTTAAGGCGATATAGCAGATATCTACGCATTCTTTCGTTTGCGTCTCCAGCCCATTATTCCAAGGAGAGTAATTCCGGCGCCGTAAAGCGGGAAGGCTGCAGGTAGTGGGACAGCGCTGATGTTCAGTGGACCGCCGCCATTGAGGCTTGTCTGTTCTATTGAGAAGACGTTATTCAGAGATTTGTTCCATTGCGTCCAATCCATGGTCGGCCGGGCTTTCTCAATAAAAGAGAACATGTAATCACCGGCGCTCAATCCTGAAATATCGACACCTTGCCAACCTGTGACCGGACCGCAAGAATTACAGTTCTTGATATAAGAATCGGCAAAAATTCCGACCAATGGGCCAGAGCCCCGAACTGATCCGCTTGCATAAAAATTATTTACGCCGTCAACCAGGCCCAAAGGTTTGCCCCCGTTACCGTTGTACTGGCTTAATGAAAAGGCCTCTGTAACGGAATCAAAAAGCGTTCCGTTGACGCCTGTTAATCTAAGACTTCCTTCCATAGGAACATTTCCTGGTCGTCCAAGATGATTGTAGTTTCCAACCCAAAATGTCAGCTCGCCCGGATTATCTGCAGGTACAAATCCAATTGAAACTGTGTGTGCTTGAGAGGAAGAAGAAACGCCAATCAATCCAATAATTGCAGCTGTTAGGCCGAGAATTGATTTTTTCCCATATATGTTTTTCATAATTAATGCTCGCTTTGTTCAATGTAAACGATGAATACATCAATAACTTCGCAAGAGGCATGCCACATAAATTCAGGGATCAAAATTTTTAGAAATGGCTGTTTTCTGCCGAAAAATAGAAATCCCTAAATAGCAAAAGGCGTAAAAGATTTTGTTTTTCTCACAATGAATTTCACATTGAGAAAATAGACATCGAAAAAGTGATTATGATGGAGCGGTGAAGAGAGGCCCACGCGATATCATTGAAATCGATAATCGCGTGAGAATAAATCTTTGGCTTGCTAGAGAGCCACCTCAAAAGAGGCTTCAGTATTGGCCTGGACTTCTTCCAATGTGACACCCTCGGCAAGTTCGATTAGCTTCATGCCAGCGTCGCCTGATCGATCAAAGGTAAACACCGCTAAATCGCTGATTACCATATCAACAACATTTTTACCTGTTAAAGGCAAATTACAAGTTTTAAGAAGTTTGGGCTGACCTTTAGCGGTGTGTTCCATCAAAACGATGACCTTTTTCACGCCGGCCACCAAATCCATGGCACCGCCCATGCCCTTGACCATTTTGCCCGGGATCATCCAGTTCGCCAGATCGCCATTTTCGGCAACCTGCATGGCACCAAGAATAGAGAGGTTGATGTGACCACCTCGAACCATTGCGAAAGAGTCCGCGTTGGAGAAATAGCTGGTTGTCGGAAGTTCCGTGACGGTTTGCTTGCCTGCATTAATCAGATCGGCATCCTCCTCCCCCTCATATGGGAAAGGGCCCATGCCAAGCATTCCGTTTTCGCTCTGCAACTGGATTTCCATACCTTCAGGGATGAAATTCGAGACAAGCGTCGGGATTCCAATTCCAAGATTAACGTAAAACCCGTCTTCTAGTTCCCGGGCGGCGCGCTGCGCCATTTGATCTCTTGTCCAAGCCATTTTATCTGTTCCTTTGCGTGATCGGTCAGGCGACCTGGGTTCTGGGGCGGGTTGTCCGCTGTTCGATATGCTTCACCGGATTGGGTACATGTACGATGCGCTGGACGAAAATTCCGGGAACAACGATATGATCGGGGTCGATTTCGCCCGGCTCCACCAGATGTTCGACTTCTACAATGGTTATCTTGCCGGCGGTTGCCATCATGGGGTTAAAGTTACGCGCCGTTTTACGGAATACCAGATTACCTTCCTTGTCGGCCATATAGGCATGCACAAGTGCGATATCTGCTGTAAGACCCCGTTCCATCACATAGTCTTCACCGTCGAAGTTTTTGATTTCCTTGCCTTCGCTGACAAGTGTCCCGACACCGGTTTTCGTATAGAAGGCCGGAATACCCGCACCACCTGCCCGAATTTGTTCAGACAAAGTTCCTTGCGGCGTAAAAACAACATCCAGATCGCCGGCGAGGTACTGTTCCGCAAAAAGCTTGTTTTCGCCCACATAAGAAGAAATCATGGTGGCGATCTGCTTGCTTTCCAGAAGAACCCCAAGGCCGATACCATCAACGCCCGCGTTATTGGAAATTACGGTGAGACCGGTTGTTCCCGAATCTTTAACGGCATCGATGAGAGTTTCAGGAATTCCACACAATCCGAATCCACCGGACATCAGGGTCATTCCGTCCGTTAATAATCCGTCAAGCGCAGCCGTCGCATCGGCATAAATCTTACGGTCACTCATTCAGCAAGCTCCTTCTTGGCTAACCGGGTTGGGTCAGTATGCTAGCTTTATAACAAATTTATGCTGCTTTGCACAATTTTTTGAATTTGGTTGGAATAATATTCAAAATCAACCGCTTGTAGTATGCTCAAGCGTCGGAGTCGGCGGTTTCTTTTTCAAGGAAGGCGTCGGCTTTGTTACGATGTTCATCGGTGATGTGTCGATTTACCATTGTCATTGCCGCGATCAGGACGCTGGCATCATCGGTGAAGCCCAGACCGGCAATAAAATCGGGAATGACGTCGGCTGGCATAATAAAATAGGCCAGGGCGCCAAACAGGATGGCTTTCACAAAAGCCGGGCTTTTGCCGTCAACCGCGCAGTAGAAACTTGCCGTTACATCATCTGCAAACGGAATTTTACCCACATTACGACGGAGTTTCTGCCCAAACTCCCGCATGACAAGCATCTTGTCATTTTCGAGCTTTTCCGTATCAAACGCGGACATATCGTCGTCGGATTGTTTCGTCATGCCTTGTATATGCCTCTCTTGATTGCTGAATGCAACAACCCGCGTCTTCACTTTTTCTGTTCGGCCGTGTAAGGAAGGCAGCAGAATTCTGGATTTAGATAATAACAATTGGAGAAAAAGATGGATATTTCAGAAAAAGCGGCAATTGTCACGGGCGGGGCGTCCGGGCTCGGCCAGGCGACCGCTAGAAAGCTGGCGAAAGCCGGTGCGAAAGTCGCTATTTTTGATATGAATGCCGATGCGGCAGAAGCGATTGCCGCGGAAATCGGTGGCATAGCCTGCGTTGTAAATGTGTCAGACGATGCCTCAGTTGAGGCGGCCTTCGAAAAAGCCCGCGCCGCCCATGGCCCGGCCCGTATTCTGGTTAATTGCGCCGGTATCGGCCCGGCTGCAAAAACCGTTTCCAGTCGTGGCATGCATCCATTGGACAAATTTGAGCAGGTCATTGCGGTTAATCTGATCGGCACCTTTAATTGTCTGAGGCGGGCGGCCGATGACATGGCGAAAATGGATCCTATGGATAGCGGCGAGCGCGGCGTCTGTATCAATACGGCGTCTGTGGCGGCGTATGATGGTCAAATCGGGCAAGCCGCCTATGCGGCGTCGAAAGGTGGTATCGTTGGCATGACGTTACCGATTGCTCGGGATCTGGCCTCCGTCGGCGTACGGGTCATGACCATTGCTCCGGGGTTGTTCGAAACGCCTTTATTGAAAAGCTTGCCCGACGACGTGCAGGCGGCCCTTGGTGCCAGTGTTCCGTTTCCAAGCCGTCTGGGATATCCAGATGAGTATGCCTCATTAGCCCAGCAGATTGTTGAAAACCAGATGCTGAACGGCGAGGTTATCCGTCTTGATGGGGCTATTCGCATGGCGCCGAAATAACGGTCAGGCGGCTGCGTCCATAAATTTTGCCAGTTTGAAATCCTTGTCACTCACGCCATCGACATCGTGGGTGGCGAGGGTAACCTGGACTTTGTTATAGACGTTGAACCATTCCGGATGATGATCCATTTTCTCGGCTTTCATGGCAACCCGGGTCATAAAGGCAAACGCCCGATTGAAGTCTTTGAAGCGGAATTCCTTCGAGATGGCGTCCCGCCCGACGACCAGTTGCCAACCTTCGATCTCTTGCAATCCGGCCTGAATTTCCTTGAGTGTGAGTTTGCCGGTCATATCTTATTTCTCCTCAGCTGTATTTGAATGGGTGTCACAGACGACCTCTTTCCAGTATAAGCGCATTGAGAGAGACTATGTCGGTGCTGTCTCAAGAAGTCCAGTAATCCGGCAATCGAAATGAGGCCAAGATCGTCAAAGGAAAAAGCAGTTAGGTGCATGACAAAAATTAGCGAAGCAAGCCGCCAATGGTGGCATGAAGAAACAGAAGGCGTGGCCTTCACCCATGCGCTCGATATGACGCTTTTGCATTCGGAACAAAGCCCGTTTCAGAAAATCGAGATTTATGAGCATGCGATTTTCGGACGGATCCTTACCTTGGACGATCTTGTTCAAGCCTCCCATGCCGATGAGTTCATGTATCATGAGATGGCGGTGCATGTCCCGTTGCTGGGACGCAAACGGGTGAATGCGGAAGTCCTCATCGTCGGGGGCGGGGATGGCGGAATCCTCCGTGAAGTTTTACTGCATGATTTCGTCACCCGAGTTGTGATGGTCGAAATTGACGAGCGGGTTGTCGAGCTATCAAAAGAATACCTCGCCATCAATGGCGATTATGAGGATCCTCGCGTAGAGCTGATTATCGGGGATGCCGCAGAATATATGCGCGACGCGCGCAAGGAAAACGATCAGTTTGATCTGATCATCCTTGATTTGAGTGAACCCGTCGGCCCCTCGGCGAGCGTGTTCACCCGGGAGTTTTGTCAGAATTTTTCTGCTTGTATCAAAACAGACGGGGTTGTTCTCGACAGCGACAGTATTTTTGTTGGCAAAGATCGGGCCTATTTCCTGCAGGAGCTCTGCGGTGACAAGGATCAAAACCTGGTCTCCATCATGCAGTCAGATAAACTCTTGCCCCATGCGGCGGCCTACCGCTCCATCGTTCAGCTGTATCCGGCGGCGGAATTCGGGTTTTTCCTGTATAGTCATGATGGATATGATTATTCTCAGCCGGTGAAGGCGCATACGGGCCGTCATTATAATGCGGAACTGCACAGTGCGTCTTTTGCCTTGCCGACTTGGTGGAAGACGAATCTGGGTTTCTAGGGTCATGGCATGAAAACAACCGAACTCATATGCGATTTCGTTGGCGGTGCCGTCGGCCATCGCCGTCGCTTCGGTGGCGGTAAACAACAGGATTTGCCCAAGGCGCTGGGGTTTCGCGGACGGGTTATCCCGACTATTATTGATGCAACGGCGGGCCTTGGCCGCGATGCGTTTCTTTTGGCGTCGCTGGGGGCCAAGGTCACTTTGATTGAAAGATCTTCGGACGTCCATCAGCTGTTGTCTGATGGGATGCGCCGTGCCGCCGGAACCAATGAGGAATTGGCAGAAATCATTGGCCGGATGCATCTGATCCATGGCGACGCCCGTGTTCTGCTCCGTGACCTCGCACCCGAAACAGTCTTGATCGATCCCATGCATCCGCCTCGGGCCAAGTCAGCGCTGGTGAAAAACGAGATGCGGTTGTTGCGGGATCTGGTCGGTCATGATCCGGATTGTGCAGAACTGCTCCAGACTGCGCTGGACACCGCCTCCAAAAGAGTGGTGTTGAAATGGCCACGACGCGGGGATCAAATTCCGGGATTTCCCGCGCCCTCGCACCAAATTGTCGGTAAATCGACACGCTATGACGTGTTTATGCGCTAGCGATACTGTACGCGTGGTAAACTGGGCCTTATCTCGCAGCCTTTTGGTTTTATGAGAAAGGTTTAAAATGACAGATATAATTCTCCTTGATGGGTCAATTGGCCAAGAGATTGTCAATCGATCGGAAGGTCGGGCAACCCCTCTGTGGTCAACAGCGGTGATGATGGAACATCCACAAATTGTTGCAGATGTTCATTTGGACTATTTCAAATCAGGCGCAACAATTGCCACGACCAATACCTATGCTGTGCTCCGCGATCGGTTGAAGCCAGCAAATTTGGAAAATCAGTTCGAGCGATTGCAGGAAAGTGCCATTTCGATGGCCGAGCAGGCCAGACAAACCCATGGCTCTGGGCGAATAGCGCTGTCACTCGGTCCTTTGGTCGCGTCGTACCAGCCGGAGACATGTCCGGCCCCGGAAGTTGCGGAAAGCTTGTATCGCGAGATTATTTCAAATTTGGCCGCGCGCGCAGATATTATTGTGGCGGAAACCATGTCGTCGCTCCGACAAGCTGAAGGGGCGCTGCGCGCCCTGCAAGGTTCTGGAAAACAGAATTGGGTGGCGATAACCGTTGATGATTTCGATGGAACGAAACTCAGGTCAGGCGAGTCCGTACGGGATATGCAAAACTTGCTGGATCTGTATCGACCAGACGCCATTCTGGTAAATTGTTCGCGGCCGGAAGTCGTCGCCGCGGCCTTGGATATTATCAAGGAATTCGGCATACCTTTCGGGGCTTACGCCAACGGGTTCACCGGGATAACTGAGGAGTTCCTGGTTGAAGCACCGACGGTTGACGCTCTGCAGGAGCGGGACGATCTTGGGCCTCGAGTTTACGGGGATTTTGCCATGACTTGGGTGGCGCAAGGAGCAACAATCATCGGTGGGTGCTGTGAAATCGGCCCTGATCATATAGCCGATATAGCCCGCCGTTTGACGGATGGCGGTCATTCCATCTGCTAGTCGCCTAAACCCGATGACGGCGATAACGGCACCTCGATCGGATCGAGGTCGAATATAACTTCTTCATTGTAAAGGGCGCCTGAGGATGCGAGATGACTGGAAAACAGTGAAAAATTGTTGACCGGTACGGGTTTTATTTTGAATAAGGCATGATCGGTCAAATAGCTTCTGACCTTCTCATAAGGCGATTTATGGACCCGGGCCAGAGTGATATGAGGCCGAAAGCGCCGATCTTCAATCTTGATCCCAATCGATTCAATCGCCGTGACAATTTTATGATGCAACAAGGTCAATGTTTCTAGATTGCGGACGCCTGCCCATAAAATGCGCGGGCGTTTGTTGCTGCCAAAGACACCCACATCCTCAATATCCAGATAAAAAGCCGGATGCGTTAATTTTCCCAGCGCCGTGGAAATCTCCAGAAGATCCGGTGGCTGAACGTCCCCGATAAAAGCCAGGGTGACATGGAAATTATTGTCGGAAATCCAGCGAGCATCCGGAATACCACCGCGCAAGACGGCGATGTTATCTTTCACCTCTTGTGGTAATGCGATGGCAACGAAAAGGCGCATTTGGCAACTCCTTTACGGACAGGGATAAGGGTGCATCATATGTATTTTATCAATTTCCGCGATGATGTCATCGGAGAGTTCCAAATCAATGCTGTCAATATTCTCTTTCAGTTGGTCGAGCGTTGTTGCGCCGATTATGGACGATGTTACAAATTGCCGGCTATTGACGAAGGCAAGGGCCATTTGAATGGGGTTCAGGTCATTTGCCTGAGCCAAGGCAAAATATTTTCCGGCCATTTCATCGGCGAGATCGGTCGTGTAGCGTTTAAAGCGATCATATACCGTATGCCGTGCGCCCACCGGTTTGGCACCGTTCAGGTATTTCCCCGACAAGACACCCATGGCGCTCGGAGAATAAGCCAGTAAGCCGCATTGCTCGCGGATGGATACTTCAGCCGAACCAACCTCATATGTCCGGTTCAACAGGCTGTATGGGTTTTGCACGGACGCCATTCTGGGCAGGTTATGTTGCTCGGCTAAATGCAGATAATGCATAATGCCCCAAGCGCTTTCGTTGGAGATGCCAATCTGCCGGATTTTACCGGATTTGACGAGATCTCCCAGAGCAGTCAGCGTTTCTAGAAGTGGTGTGTCGTCTTCATTCTCCACATGCTCATAGCCGAGCTTTCCGAAATAATTGGTGGAGCGTTCCGGCCAATGCAGTTGATACAAGTCGATATAGTCTGTCTGCAGATTTTTCAGGCTTTTATCAATGCCTTCTTCCAGGTGACGCGCCTTCAGCTTGGTCGGTTCGCCGCGAAAATACAGCGTGTCCGTCGGACCAACAGCTTTTGACGCGATGATCACCTTGTCGCGGGCTTTTCGCGATGTGTGCCAGCTTCCGATATGTTTTTCGGATAACCCTTGCGTTTCTTCACGCGGCGGGATGGGGTACAGTTCGGCAGTGTCGAGAAAATTAATGCCCATATCCAGGGCCAGATCCATTTGCGCATGGGCGTCGGCCTCGGAGTTTTGCTCTCCCCATGTCATGGTGCCCAGACAAACAACGCTGACGTCCAGGTCAGAGCGACCCAGTTTTCTATATTTCATACTATTTCCTATATTATGGAGTTGGGATCACGGCAAACCGGTCCTAGTTTTCGATGAAGCGCTGCACATAGGGCAACATGTTATTGACAATGATTTTAACGCCTTCCGCATTGGGATGTATATAGTCACTTTGATTAAGGGCGGGGTCGGAGGCCACATCTTCCAGAAAGAACGGGTAGAAGTCGGCCCCGTATTTCTCCGCAAGATCCGGAAAGATCTGGTCAAACTCGGTGGTATAATTTGCCCCCATATTCGGCGGCGCCTTCATGCCCGTCAGCAAGACAGGAATATTTTTCTCCTGCAGGAGAATGAGGATTTTTTCCAGATTATCCCGCGTGATTTCCGGCAGGATGCCCCGCAAGGCATCATTGGCGCCGAGTTCCAGAATGACAAAGTCCGCATCATTGCCAAGGGCCCAGTCCAGTCGTTGCAATCCGCCGGTTGTCGTATCGCCAGAGACGCCCGCATTGTCGACAACGACATTCAAGCCCTTTGCCTGCAGCGCGGCTTCAAGCTGCGTTGGAAAATCCTCGCCTTGCGGCAACCCATAGCCGGCGGTCAAACTGTCACCAATAGCAACAATTCGGACAGATTTTTCGGCATATGCATCACATATACCGTAAAAAATGATCATAAAGAGGGCAAATATGTTGATAATTGACAACTGACCGCCATATGCCAAAGTCAGGCCTCGTTTATTTTGCATTGGAATACTATTGCCTCAAGAACCTATCATCTCGTTAAAAGACATTCATCTCACACTTAAGTCAGATGCCGGCCCTGTCAATATCTTACGTGGTATAGATTTGACTGTACAGGTGGGTGAGACGGTGGGCATTGTCGGTCCGTCTGGCTCCGGCAAGTCGACCTTGATGTCGATCATGGCCGGTTTGGAGGTGCCCACGTCCGGTTCCGTCCTGATGGCCGGAGAGGCGATCGAAAAACTCGATGAAGATGCGCTGGCGAGATTTCGCCGCGAAAATATTGGCATTGTTTTTCAGTCCTTTCATCTGATACCAACCATGACAGCTCTTGAGAATATCGCCATTCCACTGGAACTGGCGGGCCGGGCAGACGCCTTCGAGGTAGCAGCTGAAAAACTCGCGGCCGTGGGCCTTGCGGACCGGTCGACACATTATCCGTCCCAGCTTTCAGGCGGTGAACAACAACGGGTCGCCCTGGCGCGGGCGGTGTGCACCAATCCGAAAATTTTGCTGGCCGATGAACCGACGGGAAATCTGGATGGTAAAACCGGGCATATTATCGTCGACTTGATGTTCGAGTTGCATGCACAGCAGGAGGCGACACTCATCCTGATCACTCATGATGATCAACTGGCGCGCCGATGCGATCATCTGGTACGGCTTGAAGATGGCCGGATCGCGTCCATCGAAACCATGGCCGAGCAGGTGGCCGCCGGTGAATAGTCGGACCAATCCTGAAACATTCGCGCTTGCTGTCAAATTTGCCACTCGGGAAATGCGCGGCGGCCTGAAGGGCTTTCGCATTTTTCTGGCCTGTCTGGTGTTGGGGGTTGCGGCCATTGCCGGTGTCGGCACGTTGTCATCGTCGATCACCGAAGGCTTGAAAGCTAACGGGCGGGTAATTTTGGGCGGCGATATAGATGTCCGCCTGATCCAGCGGCCCGTAACGGCCGAGGAATATGATTGGTTGAGCGCGCGGGGCACCATTGCCCAGATTGAAACAACCCGGGCCATGGTCCGGGTGGTCGATAATGACAAACGGACACTGTCAGAGGTCAAGGCGATTGACGAGCTTTATCCGTTGTTCGGGGTCTTCACCTTGTCGGAACAAACGCAAAATGAGCCAGTAGAAAAACTACTGGCTCAAAATGGCGGTTTTTTCGGGGCTCTCGTCGAGCAGGGGCTGATCGATCGACTGTCGTTGCACCTTGGCAGCCAGATCCTCATCGGTGAACTGACCCTGGAAGTGCGCGGTATCATCCAGTCGGAACCGGATAAGGCGTCACAGGGAATGGCGCTGGGTCCCAGAACCATTATTTCCGAAGAGGCGTTGGTCCAGACAGAACTTATCCAGCCCGGAAGCCTGGTGCGTTATCACTATCGACTTGATTTGAACGACACTATTTCGGTTGCCGATTTCCGCGAAGCTGCGGCTCGCGATATGCCCGACGCGGGATGGCGGATCCAGGACGCGTCCAATGGCGCCCCCGGAATTAAACGGTTTGTAGACCGTGTCGCACTGTTCCTGACCCTTGTCGGATTGACGGCCCTCATCGTTGGCGGTGTCGGCGTTGGCAACGCGGTCAGAACCTATCTTGACGGAAAAATAGCCACCATCGCCACGCTGAAATGTCTGGGTGCCAGCAGTGCCTTTATTTTCCGCATTCATTATCTGCAAGTGCTGTTTCTGGCGTTCGTCGGATCGTTTATCGGACTTATTCTGGGGATTGGCGGTGCCATGGTCGCCTCTGGATTCTTGGCGCGGGCCTTGCCGGTGCCGCCAGAAATCACGTTGCAAGCCGGACCGCTGTTCCTGGCCATCGCCTATGGCTTGCTGACGGCAACCCTGTTCGCTATCTGGCCTCTGGCCCGGGCGCGGGAAACTCCCGCTGCCTCGCTGTTCAGAGATGTGGTCTCCCGTCATCGCTGGCCCCGGGCTCGCTATCTCGTGGCCATTGTGGCCGCCTTTGCCATGATGGTGTCGCTGGCAATTTTCACCAGTCAGGAACGCTATTTCGCCATTGGATTTGTGGTCGCCGCATCCTGTATCTTCGGGATACTGATTTTCGTCGGATATGCCGTCCAGTTTGCCGCCCGTAAACTCCCGCGCTCCCGGATCCCGACTTTGCGGCTGGCCATTGCCAATTTATATCGGCCCGGCGCGGCAACGACCAGCGTCGTCCTGTCCATGGGCCTGGGCCTGACATTATTTGTCACAGTCGCCTTGATCGAAGGCAACCTGACCCGGCAAGTACAGGAACAACTCCCGGAAAAGGCTCCGGCGTTTTTCTTCATTGATATCCAGTCGGATCAATTGGATGAGTTTGTCGAAACGGCAGAAGCGGTCTCCGGTGTCAGTGATGTCAATCACGTTCCGAATATGCGTGGTCGTATCGTCAGTGTTAAAGGTGTTTCGGCAGAGCAGTTGACGGTCGCGCCGGAAGCCAAATGGGCGCTGCGCGGGGATCGTGGTCTGACATATGCTGCCACGCCGCCGCCCGGGGCCACGGTTGTCGAGGGCAGCTGGTGGCCTGAGGATTATCAAGGGCCGCCCCTGATCAGCATCGGCCGTGATATCGGCAAGGGGTTGGGGCTGGAACTCGGGGATTCCATGACGGTTAATGTCATGGGCCGGGAAATCGAAGCGAAAATTGCCAACTTCCGCGAGATCGACTGGACAACATTGGCCATTAACTTCGTCATTGTTTTTGACCAGAACGCGTTGGCGGGTGCCCCGCATGGGCATTTGGCGACAGCCCGGGCAGATACGGCGGCTGAGGCCTCTCTGTTTCGCGATATCACCAACAAATTTGCCAACATCTCGGTAATCCGCATGAAGGAAGCGTTGGAAACCGTTAGTCGTATTTTGGAGCAACTTTCGTCGGCCGTGTCGGCAACGTCATCGATCACGCTGGTGGCCGGCATGCTGGTTCTCGCGGGCGCCTTTGCCGCCGGGCATCGCAAACGGGTATATGATGCCGTCATCTTGAAGGTTCTTGGCGCGACGCGAAAAGATATCTTCAAGGTGTTTTTGCTGGAATATGCGTTATTGGGGTTGGTGACATCGATAATTGCCGCCGCGGCCGGCTGGACAGCATCCTATCTGGTGATCACGGAATTGCTGGAAGCCAAATGGATTAATCTGCCGATGACGGTACTGGTGACCATTGTCATCAGCGTGGCGGTAACGTTGGTTTTCGGGTTATTGGGGTCGTGGAATGCGCTTGGGGAAAAAGTGGCGCCAGTTCTCAGGTCGGATTGAGAAGCACCTGACCGCTCCGAAGAGCGATCAGGGAACCAGGAGGAAATGGGAGATTTCCTCAGATTCAATTAGCTTTTAGTCGTTGCTTTTTTGTATTCTTCCTCGGACAATTCACCACTACTGTCCATGTCCGCTGAAGCAAACTGGGCTTGGCTCGTGTCAGGCATGACAACAGCCAATTCTTCGAAGCTGACAGTGCCATTACCGTTTGCATCTACCTCTGCGAATGGAGGCGCTGCAGCGAAAGCCGAAGCGGCCGCAAAAGTTGTCAACGCGGCGGCTGTAATCAGAATCTTTTTCATAATAGTTCTCCAAGTCTTTAAAAATAGGACGAAAGGGAACGGCAAAAGGCCATTATTCCGACAAACGGTCCAACAGCAAATATCTTTCCCGATCTCGTTGCTGGTGTTCGAGAACCAATGTGATGGGGAATAGTGGCCAGAAAAAGCCGCCAAATAGGCAGCTTAAAGGAAATATTGTGTCAATAAATACACCTTATTCGGGTGTAAATGTGAACACCGGTTAGATGCGGGATCAAATGGCAGCCATTAAGACGTGACGTTACATTCTTTCTTTATTTCAGCGATCTTCTCATCCAGCTTTTTATTGTAGTCACCGGTCGCCATTTTGATACGCTTGCCTTCCGTACCGGTAACGATGCCTTCAATGAGGCTGATGGGGATGACAGCGAGAATACCATTGGCAACTTGCTTGCCGGTATAAATTTTTTCGCTTTGCAAGCCCCGAATATCCCCTTCTGCGGTTCCGCAATTAACAGGCTTTTTAATATCGGCTTCCGCCTGTTTATACGCAGCTTTCTCTTTTTCCACCGCGCTGCAGGCGGTCATCGCTGTGGCCAAGGCTAGAAACGTTGCAATGGTGGTAAATTTCATTTTGACCCTCGTATTGTTGTAATTGCGTGCCCAGATATTAGACAGAGCGGTGTATTTTTCGTCAAGTGTTGACTGCTATCCATCTGCGGAATGTTGGATTTGTGCCGTTTGTGCGGTATCCAATCTGGCAGGCCAAGGGAATTAACCTTCTCTTGACGTTGATTTTCCTTGAATTTTTATGGAAAAAATACAATATAACTATTGAAATTAACTCCTTAGAGGAATTCTAAATGGCGACAGACTTTTCGAAGCTTAATACGGCAAGAGCGGGATCCGTCGATCAAGCCGTTCTTGATGAAGGCCTGCGCAGTTATATGCTCAAGGTCTATAACTATATGGCATCAGGTTTGGCACTGAGTGGCATTACTGCCGCGGTGACTGCAAGCAACCCGGCAATTTACAACGCAGTGTTTGGTACACCGTTGCAATGGGTCGTCATGCTGGCACCACTTGGATTGTTATTTGCCATGAGCCGCACGAGTGCGAGCACGACAAAGATCCTGTACTGGGTCATGGTTGCTCTATTTGGCATATCCATCAGCTTTATCTTCCAGATTTATACGGCGGAAAGTGTTATCCGGGTGTTCTTTATCACCTCGGCGACGTTCGGTAGTGCCAGCTTGTATGGCTATGTGACGAAACGCGATCTGACTGGATTTGGCAGCTTCCTGTTTATGGGGCTGATCGGTATCATCATAGCCTCAGTCGTCAATATCTTCATGCAATCCACCATGATGCATTTCGTCATCTCGGTTTTGGGTGTGTTGATCTTCACCGGTTTGACAGCTTACGATACACAGCGGATTAAATCCCAGTATTATCAAGGGCATAGTCAGGAAGTGCTGGAAAAAGGCGCGGTTATGGGTGCGGTTTCCATGTACCTGAACTTCTTGAACCTGTTCATGATGTTGCTTAGCCTGCTCGGCAATCGCAACTAAGACTGTTTCAACGTAATTGAAAAACCCGGCCTTGTGCCGGGTTTTTTGTTGTCTGAATGGCACAGACTGCTAAACTTGTTGGATAACAAACAGCCCTCGCTAATCACAAGAAAGGGACAGCAATATGCGCCTCCTCATCGCCATGATGAAACATGAAACCAATACCTTCTCACCCATTATCGCCGACTGGCAGCGGTTTCAGGACTGGAGCGCCTATCTGGGAGAAGACGCGCTAAAGGCTTATGAAGGCACAGGGATGCCGTTTGGCGCCTATGTGGAACTGGCCCGCGCGGCTGGCGCAGAAATAATCACACCCGTTGCTGCCGAGGCCATGCCCTCCGGCCCGGTGACGGAGCATGCCTTCAACATGATGGCCGACGCCATTCTGGATGCGGTGCGCGGTGGTGTTGACGCCGCCATGCTGGATTTACACGGTGCCATGGTTGCCGATCATACGGACGACGGGGAGGGAACACTGCTCGAGAGAATTCGCGAGATTGATCCAGATTTACCCATCGCAGTTACCCTGGACCTGCACTGTAATCTGACGGACAAGATTATGGATAATTGTACGGCATTGATCGGGTACAAGACGTATCCGCATGTGGATATGTACGAGGTTGGCAAACAAATTGGTGAAGTGCTGCTGGACAGTATGGCCGGTAAAGTCAATCCGGTGATGTCCTGGGGGAACACGCAGCTTTTGAGCCAAACCTTGCGGCAGGGAACTGACAATGAGCCCATGGCAACATTGATCCGAATGTGCTGCGAAGCAGAACAAGAGCCGGGCGTCCTGGCGGCGACAGCCTTTGGCGGCTTTGCCCTGGCCGACATTCGGGATGCCGGGAATTCAGTCATTGTCGTGACCGATGGTGACAAGGCCAAGGCTGATGAAATTCGGGATCGTATTTTGGCCAAAGCCTGGGATCTTCGGGAAGATTTCGTCTATGAGCATACGCCGCTGGAAGAGCAGGTTGCCAAAGCCAAGGAAATGACCGAAGGGCCGGTTCTCTTACTCGATCACGCCGATAATTGCGGATCCGGCGCCACGCAGGATGTGATGACCGTGATTGCAGAAGTGCTCCGCCAGGGGTTGGAAGATGTGGCGGTTGGGGCAGTCTGGGATCCCGCGGCCGTGCAGGAAATGCAAAAATCCGGAATCGGTTCGACCATCACACTGAAGCTGGGCGGGAAAACCGATATGCCGCAAATTGGCGAAGTTGGCGAACCGTTGATGCTGACCGGAACGGTGAAAACCCTGACCAATGGTGAATGGATTGTCCGGGGCCCCATGTATACCGGGGTGAAGGTCTTTATGGGACCGACAGCCGTCCTGGAGACCGAGAATATGGAAATCGTCATTGTGTCCAATCATCATGAACCTTGGGATACCGGGGTCTTTACATCGGTCGGAATCCAGCCAGAATATAAACGCTATCTGATCCTCAAAAGCCGCATTCATTATCGTGCCGGCTTCGCCTCCATTGGTAAGGCGACATTGACATTGGATGGTAAAGGGGTGACCACGTCCGATAATAATCTGCTCCGCTATGAAAAAGTAAGACGTCCTATTTATCCTTTGGATCTGATAAACGAGGCCTGAACCATGCTGAACGACGCCTACGGAAACCCGGTAACGACAAATTCTGCCGACACCATCAAGGTGATTGACGCCTTCGTTGACAGTTATATCGGGTTCGGGACCGATTTCTCCGGTATTTTCGGGGCAGCGGATCGGGATCCGGATTGCGCCATCGCCGCCGCTTATGCGACGTTGCTGGGCCTGTTCGTCGAGACGCCGGCCCGGGTTGATCTGTCGGGGAAATATTCCAAGATGGCAAAAGCTGCCTTTGGCAAAGCCACGGAGCGCGAACAGATCTTTACTTCCGCCGTGTTGTGCCTGCATGCGCTGGACGTTGCCGGTGCTTTGACGCATTTCCGAACGCTGGCCAGTGATCATCCCGGCGATCTTTTTTCGGTCAAGCTCGGCCAGAACACTTATTTCAATCTTGGTGATGATGACGGGCTGCTCTGGTTGATCAATCAGGTGTTCGATCGGCATAAAGACTGTGCTTACGCCTATGGCATGCGAGCTTTTGGCCATGAGCAGCAAAGTAAATTTGCGGAAGCCGAAGCGGATGGCCGCCGGGCCACCGAGATGAAGCGCAAAGAACCCTGGGCACATCATGCCGTTGCGCATGTTCTTCTGACACAGGGCCGCCACGATGAAGGCATAAAATGGATGGCGGATTTGTCCAATGAATGGGAAGATCGAAACAGCTTTATGTTTACCCATAACTGGTGGCATCAGGCGCTGTTCTTTCTCGAACAGGAAGATTTTCAAACACCGTTGAAGCTCTATGACGAGAAAATATGGGGGGTGGACAAAACCTATAGTCTGGATCAGGTCAATGCTATTTCCCTGTTGTGGCGTCTGGAACAGTTGGGTGTCGATGTGGGCGATCGTTGGGCGGATTTGTCATCATTCGTTGCCGATAGAACCCTGATCAATGATCAGCCCTTCTTTGACATGCATTATGTTTATGCTCTGGCGCGCGGTGGTCAGACTGAGGCGCTGGAGGCTTTGATGGCGGGCGCCGAAAAATTGGGCCGCGACGCCCCGAAGCTGACCCGCACCGTCTGGGCCGATGTCGCTGTTCCGTCCATGCGCGGCTATATCTCTCTCGTCCAGGGGGATCACAAAGCCGCTGTTCAGCAAATGGCAACCGCCCAGCCGCGCTTGCAGGAAATAGGCGGCAGTCATGCTCAGCGAGATATGTTCCAGCTGGCCTGGGTGACCAGCCTCGTGGAAGCCGGTGATTTTGATCGTGCGTTACCAATCCTGGAAGCTCGCATCGCGTTTCGGCAAGGTGTTGCCATGGATACGCATTTGCTGGAGAATGCCCGCGCCCGCGCCTCTTAAACGCGCCAGGAGTATGGACCATGAAGAATGACACAGCGGCAGACAACCGGACGAGACGGGTTTTCGCCTTATTGGATGAGTATGGGTCCAGCCATCAAAACCGCACCAACAAACTTATCCACTGGGTTGCGGTGCCGGCGATCTTCTGGACCATCGTGGCGTTGTTGTGGGAAATCCCGACGCCTGCGACCTTCGCCGACATCCCCTATCTTAATTGGGCGACCCTCGCGCTGGCCATTACCGTGATCTATTATGCGATGCTATCTTGGACATTGGCCATCGGCATGGTGCTCTTTACCGTTGCCTGTTTCGGTTTGATTAACGCCTATGAGGCGGCGCCTGTTTTCGGCTTGCCGCTTTGGCAATTCGCCGTTGCGGTTTTCATAATTGCCTGGATTTTTCAGTTTGTCGGCCATAAAATTGAAGGCAAGAAACCGTCGTTTTTCAAAGACGTACAATTTTTGATGATCGGCCCGGCGTGGCTGATGGGGTTCGTTTACCGAAAATTGTCGCTGCCGATATAACAGCGCGGGGTCGCAGATAAACCCGCCACCCCGTCCCGTTAAATGTTAGCTCTTAACCAGCAATTTATAGTCGGGCGTAGTGTTGAGTGGGCAAGAATAAAGATATTCGCCTTCTGTCAACTCGACTTCATAATCAAGTGTCTTACCGGTATCCATGCCACCGCCGGAGATGCTGATTTTACTGATTTTATGGAGCGGATTGGCCCAATTATAATCATGTTCGCGCAACCAGAAGCCCAAAGAATAGGGGACATTCTTATTGGTGACCCGGAAGATGTACTTACCCGGCTTCAAAGTAAGCGTTTCTGAGTCCATCACGCGCATGTCGCCGCTTTTCGCGTTGATTTTCTCGCAATCCGCTTGTTCCTTTGACATATACATGTGATCGGTGCCGTTTTCCGCTTCGACAAACTGGCAAGGTGTTTGCGTCAGTGTAATGATCGTGACGTCGTCTGCCGCAGACTGCGCAGGGCCCGAAAAACCAACGGCCATTGTTAAGCCGGCTAATGCGGCGGTGGTAGTCAGGGAAAGTAATTTCATCTTTTCGATCCGTTTTCGTCTGGTTAAAGAAGGTGCGTTACGATGTATAATTTCAGTGTTGCAGGGGTATTTGCAATTCACACTGTTTCACTGCTGCGTGAGGCCGCGCCAGGTGTTAATCGATTGCCTTGAAACGCATGCGATCAAAAACCTTCAAGACTTGATCCAATGTCTTTCCACGTTTGAGGATCCGTCCGTTTTGCGCGAGCACCGAGAAGGCGCCTTGTTTCGCCGCGAGCCGTGGCTCTTTGTATATTCTGTAGAGCGGTCGATCCGTTGTCCGATGGAAAATGGCGAAAATACAGGTGTTCTTGTCTTGACCTATGGCATAATCGCGCCATTCGGATTTCGCGACCATCTGGCCGTAAACTTGTAAAATTTGGCCAAGTTCAAGTCGATTGAAAAAAACCGGCGCCGGAGTTTGCCCCGTTTGCGACTGCTTCGCAGACCGGGTCAAATGGTGATCGTCGAAACTTACAACCTCACTCATTCTCTCTCCATCTAGCCTCTGGACGATTATTTTCGGCTAAGCTGACGAATTCGTCAAGTTTTGTGACGAACCGTCTTGTATTTTATCGTATATCTATGAGTTAAATATAGTCATCAATCTCGAATGGTTAAAGAACGGGAGACGCAAATGGTTGAGAAAATTTCGAAAAGCGACGCTGAATGGAAAACCCAATTGTCGAAAGAACAATATCGCGTTACACGGAAAAAGGGCACAGAACGTGCTTTTACGGGCCCGTTGAATGAGAATAAAGCAGCAGGTACCTATAAATGTATCTGCTGTGACGAACCCTTATTCTCTTCGGAAACTAAATACGAATCTGGAACAGGTTGGCCAAGTTTCTACAAACCACTTAGTGAAGAAATGGTGGGTGAGGTTGAGGATCGCAGTTTCTTTATGCGACGCGTGGAAGTCGTCTGTAATAAATGTGATGCGCATTTGGGACATGTGTTCCCCGACGGACCCGAGCCGACCGGCTTGCGCTATTGCTTGAATTCCGCGTCGCTGGAGTTTGAGGGTGACGATAAATGATGTTTAATTTTTAACGCTAATTTCCGAGGAAAAATGACATGCGGCCGTGTGGTCTTCTCCGACAGTGGCAAGCGGTGGCTTATCGCGCCGGCAAATATCCTGAACCATGGGACAACGGTCCTGAAAGGAACATCCTTGTCGCTGTTCGGTCTGTCCTGTGACATTTCCACTTAATTTGATACGTGTCCGTTTTACGGACGCGCCGGGCTGCGGTACGGCATCGAGGAGGATACGGGTATAGGGATGAGCAGGCGCCGCAAACAGGTCTTCGGTACGACCTTTTTCAACAATCTCACCCAGATACATTACCGCAACCTCGTCACAGAGATATTCCACCACCGCCAGATCATGGCTTATGAACATATAAGTAACGCCAAAGGTATTTTGTAAATCTTTGAGTAAGTTCAAAACCTGCGCTTGTACCGAGACGTCGAGGGCGGAAACCGGCTCGTCAGCGACGATCAATTCTGGATGAGTGATCAGGGCACGAGCGATCGCAATGCGTTGCCGTTGTCCACCTGAGAATTCATGAGGATATTTTCCTGCGTCAGTTTTCTTCAGACCAACTGATTCAAGGGCTTCTGTCGTCCGCATTTCTTTGTCTTTTTCTGAAAGAGGACCAAGTGCCGCAAGAGGTTCAGCGACAATCCAACCGACATTGTGATGCGGGTCAAGAGAACCGTATGGGTCTTGAAACACCATTTGGAAATGTTGGCGGAGCGGTCGTAATTGATCGAAACTTTTCCCGACAACTTCTGACCCCAAAATTTTAACAGAGCCGGCATCCGTCTCCTCTAGCGCCATAACATTGCGGGCTAAAGTCGATTTACCGCACCCGCTTTCGCCAACTATCCCAAAGCTTTTACCTTTCTGAATGGTAAAGCTCACGCCATTGAGCGCAAAAACATGGCCCGGCGGGGCAAACAGTCTTTCACGAGGCAGCCGATAGTGCCGGACAAGATCCGTAACCTCCAAAACTGGTTGTGAGGGAGATTTTTCTGTCATTCGTAAAGCTCCCCGGGCTTCATGGTGCGGGCTTTATCCAGGTTGTGGCAAGCGACATTGTGGCTGTCGTCGAGACGATTCTGGGGTGGAATTGTCTCCCGGCATTGAGCCGTGGCCAGTGGGCACCGGTCCGTGAAAGTGCAGCCTGAAGGTAAATTGATCAGATCTGGTACGGTGCCGGGAATGGTCACTAAACGGGCGCCTCGACCCATTCCCAGTTTCGGCATGGCCGCAAATAACCCTTGCGTATAGGGGTGAGAGAGTTCATCAAAAATTCGATCCGTTTTACCGGTTTCAACGGCTGCTCCACCATACATGACCATCACCGTTTCTGCGTTTTCAGATATGACGCCCAAATCATGGGAAATCAGGATCAGCGCCATTCCTTCTTCGTGCACCAACCCCTGAATAAGGTCCAGTATTTGATCTTGAATGGTCACATCCAATGCTGTTGTCGGTTCATCGGCAATGAGTATATCCGGCGCGCAGGATAACGCGATGGCAATCATGACACGCTGGCGCTGTCCACCGGAAAGCTGATGCGGATAGTTATGCAGACGTTCCTTCGGGTTAGGAATGCCAACCCGATCCAGCAATGCGATGGTCTCCGTGGCAGCTGCAGCTTTCGACAACCCTTTATGTAAACGAAGTGGTTCCATGATTTGCCGGCCAACCGTATGTACCGGGTTGAGCGACGTCATGGGCTCCTGAAATATCATGGCCATGTTATTACCGCGAATATGGCACAACTCAGCTTCTGATTTTGTCAGTAAGTTTTGACCGTTTAAGGCAATGGTACCGTTTGTTTCACTATGTTCTGGAAGCAGGCCCATAAGCGCTAAAGCTGTCATGGATTTACCGCATCCACTTTCACCAACAATGCCCAAGGTTTCTCCTTTTTCCAAAGAGAAGGTTAAATTCCGCACGGCGCGCGCCGGACCATCATTTGTTGCCAAGGTAACACTGAGATTATCGACATTCATAAGGGCCATATTAGCGCTTCCTCGACAATCGTGGGTCAAGGACATCCCGAAAACCGTCCCCCAGCAAATTAAGACCGAAAACCGCGACTGCTATTGTCAAGCCTGGGTAAATAGCTTGCATGGGATCCAGGAACATCAAGGCCTGAGCTTCGTTCAACATGCGGCCCCAGGATGGGTGCGGCGGCTGTGTGCCAAGTCCGAGATAGGAAAGGGCCGCCTCGGCAAGAATGGCAATAGCAAACAGGATTGTGGCTTGAACGATGATAATCGACAGAATATTCGGCAGGATATGCTCAAATGTGATGCGCAGCTTTCCTTTACCTGCCGCGCGTGCCGCCATCACAAATTCACGTGCCCAGATGGCGTTTGCGGACCCGCGGGTCAGGCGCGCAAAAACTGGTATATTGTAAAGACCGATGGCAAGTATCGAATTGACGCCACCCGGCCCCAATATGGCGGTCAACATTATAGCCGACAATATGGCCGGAAAAGCGAATGAGAAATCACTCATTCGCATAATGATTTCCTCTGTCCAGCCGCGCCGGGCAGAAGCAAGCAGGCCGAGATTGACACCGATCAACAGGCCGATAGAAACGGCGACAACAGCGACGACGATTGAATTCTGCGTTCCGGTCATCAACATGGAAACAATATCACGGCCAAATTGATCCGTTCCCAACCAATGATCCATAGACGGTGGCAGAAAGCGATTGCCAATTTCGATGTCATAGGCGGAACCTGGAGTCCATACCAACGACACCAAGGCACAGATCAACAGGAAACCTGTCATTATTCCGCCAATCACGAAACTTCTGCTCCGGCGGCATCGATTAAAGAGGGAAGCTGAATTATTACCACTCATATGTCATGGGCCTTTAACCGCGGGTCAATAACGGCATATAAGATGTCGACGACGAAATTTACGGTGATAACCATGGTCGCGAGCAAAAGAACAACATTTTCGACAACAATGGTATCGCGGTTGTTGATCGCTTTCAAAACCAATGATCCGAGGCCTGGAATATGAAATACATTTTCGACGACAACGGTCCCCGTCAGCAAAGTAGCAAACTGGATACCACTGACGGTAAGTACCGGAATTAGGGCATTCCGTAGCACGTGCCCCCAAAGGGTTGCCCGCTGGCTGAGCCCTTTGGCGCGCGCTGTACGTACATAATCTTCACGGAAAACTTCAAGTACCGAGGATCGGGTTATTCGGGCCAATATGGCGCCGACGACAGTCGCTAAAGCCAGCGCCGGTAAGAGTAACGACTTCAAGCTTTTGAAGATCCCTTCATCCCACCCCGGAAAGCCTCCAGCCGGAAACCAGTTGAGCTGGATCGAGAAATACAGGATCAATAGGATTGCCAACCAGAAATTAGGCACTGAAATTCCCAATTGACTGAAGCCCATCAAGGTAACGTCCTGGATTTTGTTGTGGTTCGCTGCTGCGTACAGGCCGATGACAAGAGCTAGAACAATGCTGAAAAACATGGCCATGATGGCGAGTGGTATGGTGATCCAGAGCGAATATTCCACCAACTCCCAGACAGGCACTTTGTAGGCATAACTAGTGCCCATTTCTCCTTGAAAGAGACCGGTCACCCATTCCCAATATCTAACCGGCGCCGGTCGATCGAGTCCCAATTCCCGCGTCAAGGCTGCGACCATTTCGTCCGTCGCATCTATACCCAGGATTACGAGCGCAGGGTCGCCTGGTAATATTTCCATTACCAGAAAAATGACCATGGATGCGCCAATCAAAGTTGCTATGAAGGTCAGGAAGCGCTTCGCGAAAAAAATACTCATATTTTGTTTATGCCGGCCAAGGAGAAATGATGCTCAAGTCGGTTATTATTATTGTCAGCGTATCGACAGATACGGCGCTGGTCAATGCTCGATAACGTCCTGCGGTAGTAGCCTGCGGTCAAGTGCCGCAGGCTAATTTTAAGCCTTGTGATTAGAAACCGGCGCGACTAAACATAGGGACACACGCATTCTGCGGGTATTCTCTGACGCGCGGACATTATCCGGTGCGGTGATGTGAGGGTAGTTTATGAACAAGATTTTTGCCTATTGTATTGCGTTTTTCGTTCTCACTAGTGTGCTTGTCATAGGCCTCTGGTCCACTGGCATGCTAAATGTCGGACCATCGGCTAATAAGGGCTCATCGATAATTTCCGGTGCACCTCAGATCGGCGGTAGTTTTGCGTTGATTAATCAAAAAGGCGAGCCGGTCACAGACAAGGATTTCCAGGATAAACTGATGCTGGTCTTTTTTGGGTACACGTTTTGCCCGGATGTCTGTCCGACGGAAGCACAGACTATTTCCGTCGCAATGGAAGAGTTGGGCGATGCCGCGGCCGATGTCGTACCGGTCTTTGTAACAGTTGACCCCGAGCGGGACACTGCATTGGTAATGGATGAGTTTCTCTCTTCGTTTCACCCTTCTTTCGTTGGCCTTACGGGTAGCGAAACTCAAATCAAGGACGTGATGAAAAAATATCGCGTATATGGTCAGAAAGTTGAAGATGGAGACCCAGAATATTATCTGGTTGATCACACGTCCTTCACATATCTGATGGGGCGGGACGGGGCCCTCATAACCGTATTTCGCTACGGTACGACCCCCGAAGAAATGGTTACCAAAATTAAAGAGCAACTATAAACCATCAAGGACAACACGATGAAACTTCTTAAATTGCTGTCAATATTTCTGGTCGCGCTCTTCCTGACAACAGGAATTAGCAACAGTCCATCAGAAGTTGTTGCGGCAGAGAAACACAATATTGTGGTCAAAGATGCGTGGTCACGTGCCCGACCTCCTAGTGCAAAGGTTGGGGGTGCCTTCGTAATGATTATGAATGATGGTGCAAAAGCGGACCAACTGATCGGGGTCAAGTCCCCCATCGCGAAGCGCACAGAAATTCATGAAAGCTTCATGAAAGACGGTGTGATGAGCATGGCGCCTGTCGATGACATTGTTGTTAAACCTGGTGAAAAAATAATGTTCAAGCCCGGTGGCTTACATGTCATGCTGATGGGCCTGACGCAAAATCTAACAATGGGCGAAGAATTCCCTATGACGCTGGTTTTCGAGCATGCCGGTGAAATAAAGATTATGGTTCATGTAAAAGACGCGGGTGCCATGTCAGGTGCGCATAAGCACTGAAATTTGGTGGGCTAGAAGAATGTGAGAGGCGGAGTGTATCCGCCTCTCTTTTATTTGAACTCGGCGGTCGCCGAAACCGCGAGAGCCCCATCTGGCCCGGCAACCCAGACAGTGCATTTGTCTTCGCTTTCTGCCTTGCCCGACAAGGTAAAGGGGGCAATATCAAAAATTGGATTGAAATTCCGAAAAGTGAAGGTCTTGAGAGAGCGACCCATTTTTTCTTCTGCCAATCGCATCAGCAATGTACCAAGCAAGGGGCCATGCACTACGAGGCCAGGGTAGCCTTCTTCCGCAATGCAGTATTCGCGATCATAATGAATACGGTGGCTGTTATATGTGACAGCCGAATAGCGAAACAGCATCACTGGATCTGGTTCGATGACGGTATCCCAGTCGCCATCCGTTGGTGCCAATTGCGGTTGCTTCGATCCGCTATCTGCTGTAGGTGCATCGCGAAAAACGATATCGTGCTCCTCTACGATGCACAGACCATTTTCATTTTTTACTTCATGTTCAACAGTAACGAAGACTAATTTTCCGGTACGGCCTTCTTTTGGCATGATGCTTTTGACAGTGGAGGTTTTTTCAGCTTTTTCACCAACACATAAAGGCGCATGAAAGCTAAGCCTGCTGCCCGCCCACATGCGTCTTGGTAACTCAATCGGCGGAAGGAACCCGCCTTTTGTTGCATGTCCGTCTGGTCCAAGCGTATTTTGAGCATCTGCGGGCAGAAAATACATCCAATGACCGCCCGGTTTCACAATACCTGGAGCGGGTACGGTTTCATTTAGCAAGGCAGCAACGCCGTCCAATTGATGTTGGTAAATCGTTTCAGAATGCGTGATCTGATTGCCAACCCAGTCATTTATGTTATTCATTATTTTTTTCTCTTGGTTGATTTCTTGGTGTCAGGAAGTTTAGCATAGGGGAACATCAAAATTTCGTAAATATTTGAAGCTTGTGATATGTCATGACAACACCGGAACCGGTTTCCAAGCTGATAGCAATTGATTTGAAAGACAATCCGGACGTGGAGTCGGCGGCGAAGCTGATTTTCGGCGAATCCGCCCATCATTTAGAGGCAAATTTCCTGAAATTCCGGGAAACCGGTGACCCAATGGCTTTGATGCAGATACGAATTGGGCTACGCCGGATTCGAGTTGCCATGCGAGTTTTTAAACTCATCATTCCTACTGACATCCGGACTCATTTCAATCGAGAATTCAGATATTTCGGGAATATGCTGGGCGAAGCACGAAACATGGATGTGTTTCTATATGGAATGTTATCTCCGGACATTAAAAAGAAGCAATTGCGTGATGCTTATCTGGAACTGCGGAAACAAGGCGAAAAAGTCTGGAACGGTGAACTAGAAATCATCACGAAGGAAATTGCGGGTGGTCATTTTGAGCGTGTGTTGATGGAGTTTCAGTTATGGCTCAATAGTAACTGGTCACATAAGTTGGGCAAATCAGCCCGCAAGAAAATGGCGTCGTCCGTCGCGTATTTTGCACTTGATGCGATTGAGGAAGGCAATATTGAATTGCTGAATTTAGGACCAGAAGAAGAGCATCATTCCGTTGAAGAGCTGCATGAATTGCGAAAATTTACGAAACGGTCCCGCTATCATCTGAGATTCTTTTCGTCCTTGTTTAAAGAGGGAAAAATAAACGAAGGTTTTGAAATATTGATCAAAATGCAGGATTGCCTCGGCCATATTAATGATGTGAAGGAAGGTCTGCATATCCTTGCAGACTTAAGTAGCCAGTCTGGTGCTAACTATTTTTCTGACATTCTCCTGCTCAATGCTCGAATAATAAAAACTGCGGGAAAAGAAGTAAATCGGTATCTGGATGAGTTTGATCTCTTGTGGGCGCGATACCAAGATTTCTCTTTGAGCGCTGAAGATCTCTTGATCGACGACTAACTACTTTTTTAAAAACGGTAGTGACAACATCCAGAAAACGCTTTGCTTTCTTTTTCCTTGATATTCGTCCAACCCAATTGTCATCTTGTCATGACCTTGAGACGGTGCCGCTGTATAGGTACCGAATATATAGTCCCACCAGGGCAAATTAAAACCAAAATTGTGATTATGTTCGGCGCGGATAACCGAGTGGTGCACGCGATGCATATCTGGTGTGACCATGAATAACCGCATAATCTTATCAAGGGATGGCGGTAGTCCAGCATTGGCATGATTAAACATAGCGATTGAGCTGAGTAAAATTTCGAAAATAATGACCGCGACCACTGGTGGGCCTAACGCTAACACCACAAGGAGTTTCAAAAGCATGGAAAGGATAATTTCAATCGGGTGAAAACGGGCTCCAGTCGACACATCGTAATCTACATCGGCATGGTGCATCTTGTGAAGTCGCCACAAAATGGGAAAGCGGTGGAAAATCACATGTTGCCAGTAAATGACAAAATCCTGCAAGACCACAGCTATGACAATCGCAATCGTCTCTGGCAGATGGATCATATTTAGAAGGCCCCATCCATTCTCTTTGGCGATAACCGCGAGGCCGACGGCGAGAATAGGGAATAGGATCCGAAGTAAAAAAGTATTAAAAAAGGTAATGCCGAAATTATTTGTCCATCGCCAAATTTTAGAAACAGAAGGCGGGCGTTTTGGCGCAAGCGTTTCCCAAAGTCCTACGGCAACTAGCGTTCCGATAAAGAAGCTTAGTCGAATAACCGGTTCATTAGTGGTAATAAAATCGAACATATTGTAATAGGGTCATCCATGGATATGGCTTCGGGTATTGCTTATAAATAGGATAGTTTGTGTGATTAATCATGGATTTTCTTGAAAATGGCGGAAACGTGAACGACGTGCGGATTGTACTGGCCCATAGCGCCGGCGCACCGATGGATAGTTTGTTTATGAATTTTTATGCCGGCTTTCTGAAGACCAGAGGCTTTAGGGTTTACCGTTTTGAGTTTCCCTATATGCAAAGAAGGCGAGAAGAGGGCGGGAGACGGCCTCCGGACCGGCAGCCCGTGCTACTGGATTACTGGAGAACCGTCGTTGCAGATTTGGGCGACCCTGAAAGCCTGATCATTGGCGGCAAATCAATGGGCGGGCGCATGGCTTCAATGGTCGCAGATGAGTTATGTGTTAGAGGACTTGTTTGTCTTGGCTATCCCTTTTATGCCGCGAAGAAAGAAGAAAAACCTAGAACCCAGCATCTCGTGAATCTGAAAACTCCGACGTTAATCCTCCAGGGAAGTCGGGATGTCATGGGTAGTCGCGAAATTGTCTCAAAATATCAGCTGTCTCCAAACATTCTTGTTCGGTGGCTTGAAGACGGCGACCATAGTTTTAAGCCACGGATAAAATCCGGGCGGACTGAGGAAGAGAACTGGAGTGAAGGCGCAGAAAGCATAGTCGAATTTTCGTACTCACTACGCGAAGGCTAAGGTGCAATTACACCGTCGTTATGGCTTCTTGGCCAGCCCCGACGCCTCCGACGTGCCGAATGTCCTGACTTATGGCTTCCAGAAGAGGTAATGCTCTTGCAAAATCTTCTGCACTACCGCCCGCTCGAATTGTTAAATTTCCGCCAAGGGCTTCTAGTTCGGATCCCAGTGCGGGAGCATCCAATCAGGAAGCTCCTTTCTCTTCGACTTGTGTTGCGAGTTGTCTGGTCGTGGCAGCCGATGTCTGGCCGAGATCGATAATCAAAGCACCTGGAGCGAGTTTGGCGAGAAGGCCGTCGTCATCCGTCAGGAATGCGTCAATTAGAGATTGCCTGGATAGCATCAATACAATTATTCCATCTTTGATTTTGCTATTAATTTCATCCGGTGTTCTGCATAAATCGATGGCATCCCGCGCCATTTTGTAGCGAAGCGCTGGCGATCTGCTTGTTGCGTGGATTACCGCTCCCTGCTCCTTTAATCGCCGAAGCACCGGGCGGCCAACATCGCCTAAGCCCAAGAAACCAACTGGTATATCCTGAATTTTTCCCAAACTTCGTCCCTTATTCTTTTTCCTTTTTAAAAGAATATTATAGGAAGCGTGCCATTTGGCAAATGCCTGTTAGTGCAGGATACGACCTTAGAGGCGTGTAAAGCGTACCGCAGCACCACGTTCGATAGCCGCTGCCGTCAAGCGATCAACATCAAGACCATGGCGTAGCATTTCGAGCATACGAAGTTCTTCTTGGCTGAGCTGGCCGTCACATACGGCAATATCACAAGCTAAGGCATACGCCGTATCATAAAGTTTTTTAGGCAGGACGGCCCGGATTTTTGCGATGATATCCTCAAGCGCCTGATCTCCATTGAGCATTTCCACACAAGATGTTGCATCATCTGGTAGATGCTCTTCTTCATATTCAGAAAACATCGGTAGGGTGCGGACAATTTCTCCAATGGTGAAAAGTTCACGGTCTGTCATTTCCTGGTCGGAGGCAGAAACGATAACCATGGTGGTAATCAAGGCAGTATGCATGTTGAGAGTCGTCATACGACAGTATCTCCGGTTCTAGAATAAATTACTCTGTCAGGATATGGGGTTCACCAAGGTTTATCCAATGATATTTTTATTTAATGCCTGTTCTTTTTCCGCGATAAAATTTCTAGTCAATGCAATGGCGTCTTTTAGGCCTAATCGTTGAATTTCAACTTCTGGCGGAAATGCGGAGATAAGCCGCGACGGCATCATACTATCGAGAAGGATAAAAACACCGAAATCATCTTCTCGACGAAGCAATCGACCGTATGCTTGCTTAAGTTTAAGGCGTGTGAGTTTGTCATCATACCGGCTGCCTCCAAAAGCTTTCTTTCGCGCTTTGTGTTTTAAATCCGGACGGGGCCATGGCATGCGATCAAATACAATGAGGCGGAGTGATCGGCCCGGAACATCAACACCATCCCGTACAGCATCCGTGCCAAGCAGAACCGAATTTTCTTCTTCGCGAAAAATGTCTACGAGTGTCGAGGTGTCCAAAGCGTCTTGGTGTTGGGCGTAAAGATCCAGTCCGGCCGCGGCAAGAGGGCCACGAATATTCTCATGGACGGCTCGCAGTCGCCATATGGCTGTAAAGAGACCAAGCGCACCCCCACCTGAGGCAAGACAAAGCTCGCGATAAGCCGACGAGACTTCCTTCATGTGATCTCTGCGAACATCCGTTACGACAATTACTTTTGTTTGCTTGGCAAAATCGAACGGCGACGGTAAATGTACGCGTGCTGGAGGTAACACGAGATGATGCGTCCCTGTTCGCATATCCGCAGATTGCCAACTTTCTGCATCTTCAAAGTTATCCCGTAAAGTTGCAGATGTAATGACGACGCCATGAGATGGCTTTAAGATTGCTTCGGCAAATGGTTCTGTCGGATCGATATAACTGCGGTAGTATCCCAAGTCGAGATCACGGCCGCCAATCCGGTCTATTGCCAACCAATCGACGAATTTTTCAGGTGTTGTGTCTTCGAGGCCTTTCAATACTGCGCGCCAGGGCATTATGGAAAGATTGTTCCTTCGTGAAATACCTTGAACGGCGGCATCAATACGGTGGCGGGTGGCAGTTTCGAGCTCCTCCGCTTCTTCATCCAGCTTTTTCAAAAGTATTTTTGCCAGCGTCGTGAGCGGTGTTGAAAGAGCCTTCAGGGCGCCATCAAGGCGCTGGGCAGACGGTATAATTTCCGGCGTAAACTCTTCTGCTGGGCATTCAACAGAATAAGGACTATCTGGTTGGCCGCATCTCGCTAGTACCTGCCCACGGATATGCACCAGGAATTCTTCCATTGCGCCATTTGGGGTGCCCTCGCGAACGCGGCTCATCCATCCGTCAGACGGCAGTTTTCGTGCGGCTTGGATGGCCTGTTGCAATGCTTCCTGACCCTCTTCATCCTCTCCGATCAGATCCGATAGACGATTTTCTAGACCGCGCATGCGGTTTTTACGGCCGGTATCACTGCCCGCCACCCAGCGGCGTAGCTCAGCTGTTTCTTGTCCTGTAAGATGGGCGGCGAACGCGCTGTCAGCGGCATCAAAAAGATGATGTCCTTCATCGAAGACGTATCGTTTAGGCAAATTTGGATCGTCCGGGCGGGTCGCCGCATTGATCATGACGAGAGCGTGATTGGCAATGACAATGTCTGCCTTACGGGCTTTGCGTGTTGATTTTTCGATAAAGCATTTTCGATAGTGAGAACAAGCAGAATATATGCACTCGCCGCGGCGATCCGCCAATCTTGTAATACGTGATCTCCCCTCCAATTCCATCAACCAACTGGGGAAATCTCCGCCAACCATGTCGCCATCTCTGGTCGCACCAACCCATCGGGCGACAAGCCCAAGAGAAATTTGTTCTGATTTTTGCGCAGCGCCACCTTGCAGCGCTTCTTCAAAATTGAGTAAGCACAGATAGTTTTCGCGACCTTTCCGAACAACAACTTTTTGAGCTTTTTCTTCAGATATGGGGTAAAGACGATCTAGCTCATCATCGATTTGTCGTTGTAAATTCTTAGTGTAAGTTGATATCCAGACAGCGACTCCGTTTTTTTCCGCCCAAATGCTAGCAGGGGAGATATAGCCGAGCGTTTTCCCCGTTCCTGTTCCAGCTTCAGCCAACACAATGTTCGGTGCGTCTGCTTGGTTGCGGGGGACAAAGGCGTGGGAGGTCATTGCACTAAAATCCGCCTGTTGGGGACGTGCTTCTGCGTTGTCTCCCAACAATTCCTTTAAACGCGCTCGCGCTTCAAACTCGCTTACTGCAATATCGTCAGCGGGGGACTCGGGGGCGAAATCGGGCCATTCCTGCAGATTGCTCCATGCATCCAGACCTCCAAATCTAGTTTTATTTTCTGGTAAACCAACGGCACTTAAAACAGAAGGCGCCCAATTCCAGCCGGCCTGGCCCATAACCATGGCCACGGCTGCTGCTGATTTCCTTTTTTTTCCAGTTAAACCGGTTAAATTATTTAGAAGAATATTCATGGCTTCGAATAACGCGAGGGCCTGCTCTTCTGGGTCCGCTGAAGGGATCAAACCAACCGCTTTCGCTAGCCCTCTCGCTGTGGGTAGGCATGTTTCGGCAGGGTGGATGAAAGCATAAAGTTCGAGCAAATCGAAAGCCGGAAAGGGATTGATCCCCAAGCGCCTGGCAATATTGAGCCGATGCACGACAAGGGGGGGCATTTTGTTGACGCGAACGGCCGCCTCGCGGAGATTTGTAGTCTCTATTTCTCCTTCTGCAGATAGCCAAATTGCCTGATTTCCGCTGGCAACCAAAACCGGAACATCAGGAAGCCGAACTTCTCTGTTAGGAGTATTTATTTCTGTATTTCGGTCCATTGTTTCCTGTTAGCCATACTTTTTCAGCGGCGGTCGTTGACGCGATCCATTTGTACGCCTACATTCCGCGCGATTCAAACACTGCGTTTTCTTGGAGATACTCATGTCATCTGACGCCGAAATTGCACTATCAAGCAACTCCTGGGCATTTGTCGAGGCAAAAAAGCTTGTGGACCGTTATGCAAAGGGTGCCCCGGAAAAAGGCTACGTGTTGTTTGAAACAGGCTATGGTCCTTCTGGTTTGCCGCACTTAGGAACGTTTGGTGAAGTAGCACGAACTTCCATGGTACGTCATGCTTTCAGTATTCTTTCGGATATTCCAACTCGGCTGATCGCCTTTTCCGACGATATGGATGGGTTACGTAAAGTTCCGGAAAATGTTCCCAATCAGGATTTGCTGACTGAGAATCTCAATAAGCCGCTGACGGTTGTACCAGACCCGTTCGGTACCCATAACAGTTTTGGCGAGCATAATAATGCGCGCCTCCAGGTGTTCCTCGATCAGTTTGGCTTTGTGTATGAATTTCGCTCATCAACTGACTGTTATAAATCAGGCCTGTTCGATGAAACACTGATGTTAGTACTGGAGAATTATGAGGCCATTATCAATGTAATCCTTCCAACTTTGGGTCCCGAGCGGCGAGCGACATATTCGCCATTTTTGCCAATTTGCCCGCGAACAGGCATCGTTCTTCAAGAACCGATTATCTCTCGTGATGAAGTTGCAGGAACCGTTACATACAAAGACCCTGAGACTGCTGAAATGATAACTGTTCCCGTGACAGGTGGCCATTGTAAGCTCCAGTGGAAAGTAGATTGGGCCATGCGCTGGCACGCACTAGATGTAGATTACGAAATGGCCGGTAAGGACTTGATCGACAGTGTGACATTGTCCAGTAAGATCGTCCACATTTTAGGGAAACGACCGCCTGAAGGTTTCAACTACGAGCTTTTCTTGGATCAAGACGGCAAAAAGATATCTAAATCCAAAGGGAACGGCATCACTATTGAAGAGTGGCTTAAATATGCTTCACCTGAAAGTCTGTCGCTGTATATGTATCAGAATCCAAAGAAAGCAAAGCGACTGCATTTCGATGTGATTCCGAAAGCTGTGGATGAATATTTTACTTTTCTTGCAAAATATCCGGAACAGGAAGCCAAGCAACAATACGCTAATCCGGTTTGGCATATCCACGAAGGTCATCCACCAAGCGAAGGGCTGCCCTTAACTTTCGGTATTCTTTTGAACCTGGCGGCTGTCGTCAATGCGGATGACTCATCTGTTTTATGGGGTTTTATTTCGCGCTATGCGGAAGGAGCGACAGCTGAAACTAATCCTGAGCTGGATAAACTGGTGGGTTACGCGATCGACTATTACAGAGATTTTGTTAAGCCTACGAAACAATACAGGATGCCAACAGATAAGGAGCGGGCGGCACTAGTGCAACTTGTTGCTCTCCTTAAAGAGCTGCCGGCAGAAGCTGAGGCAAGTGAAATTCAGAATCAGGTTTTTCAAGTTGGTAATGATAACGCTTTTGAAAATTTACGAGATTGGTTCAAAGCCCTTTACGAAACGTTACTTGGTCAAAGCCAGGGACCGCGCATGGGATCTTTTATAGCCTTATATGGCGTACAGGAAACAATTTTGCTCATCGATCGGGTATTGGCCGGCGAGGATCTTGGGGCCTTATAGTTGGTAATACGGGCGGCTTGAGGCTAGAGAATCTGATTCTCGCGGGAGAAGTCCATATACATGTCGCGGAGTTTGCGGCTTACTGGTCCGGGTTGGAATTCCGTGTCGTCGACGCGTGTTACCGGCAGAACCTTTCCAAAATTTCCGCTATTGAATACTTCATCGGCCGTGAGAACGTCTTCCTTGGTCATATGGGTTTCTTGAACTTCTATCCCGGCCCGTTCGGCAAGTTTCTTAACTCGACTACGGGTAATTCCGGCGAGGAAACATCCGTTTTCCGCAGGAGTGAAAGCCACGCCATCTTTCACTGTCCATAAGTTAGATGTGGCAAACTCCGCCACATTGTTATTGGAATCCATCAAGATTGCATTATCAAATCCGGCGCGATTAGCTTCCACCAGTGCTCGACCTGAATTGGGATAGAGGCATGAAGCTTTCGCGTCCGTCGGCGCCATGTCGTTGGCAGGCCGTCTCAATCGAGAAAAATGTGCAGTGAACCCATGAGCTTCCGGCATAGGGGTATCATAAACCGCCAAGATGAATTCTGCGGAATCTGGGTCGGGATCTATGAATCCGCCGCGCGCGAAATACATCGGGCGAATATAGAGTTCTGATTCTTTAGGAAGCTTTCTAATTGCTTGTATGCACAGATCCAGGACTTCACCGTCTTCCATTGTCGGATTGTACCCCAAGGCTAAAGCAGATCGGGCAAGTCGCGCACAGTGCAAGTCCAAGTCAGGGGCCATGCCTTGATAGGAGCGAGCGCCATCAAAGACTGTTGATGCCATCCAGAAGGAATGATCCGTTGGTCCTAGAACCTTTGGGCACTCATCGTGCCAATCCCCGTTGTGAAAATATACGCCTGCCATTGCCAACATTCCTCCTAAGATGAGCCATCCTATCTATCAGATAAGCAATATACGGGGCAAGTCTTGTGCAAATGGCGGTCTTAAAAAGATCTTGATTTTGCTGTTCATATCTTCAGGCATCCTGTAGTTTCGCAGAAATTTTAACGGACAAAAGCAAGATGACAACTATCTATCATATGGCCGACAAAGACAGTTGGAACCGGGCGATCGCTGGCGGCTTATACCGGGGTACTGAGAATGACGTGAACGATGGCTTTATTCATTTTTCTACAAAAGATACTGTTGTCGAAAGTGCTGCGAAGCACAGAACCGGTGTCGAGAACCTTTTGCTTTTGTCAGTCGAGTCGGATGAAATGGGTGAGGCACTGGTCTGGGAGCCCGCTCGTGCAGGCGTGCTCTTCCCGCATTTGTATGGCGCCCTCGATCCGACGAAGGTAATTTCTGCCGTAGAACTTCTCCTTGGCGCAGATAATTTGCATGTTTTTCCAGAATTGGTCTGAGAAGAATGTCTCTTTTATACCGTCTTGCAAAGCCTTTGTTCTTCTCCCTTGACGCAGAAAATGCCCATAATCTTTCGATCAAAATACTCAAATCTGGCCTAGTTCCCGGTGCGCCGACGCTTCGCGACCCTATCTTGCGTTCAAAGGTATTTGGCCTCGATTTTCCAACACCCATAGGACTTTCTGCCGGGTATGATAAAAACGCCGCCGTTCTGGATCCACTTGCTCGATTGGGGTTTGGATTTGTAGAAGCGGGCAGCGTTACACCGCAACCGCAAGCTGGAAATCCTAAGCCTAGAATATTTCGGTTGGAATCAGATAATGCGATCATTAATCGATTTGGATTCAATAGCCAGGGATTAATGGTCGCCGCTGGGAACTTCGCAAAACGCAGCAGCACCGGCATTGTCGGCGCAAACCTTGGAGCCAATAAAGACAGCCCCGATCGTATAGATGATTATGTTCAGGGATTGCAAAAATTGGCTCCTCTGGTTGACTATATAACCGTTAATATCTCTTCTCCTAATACTCCGGGTTTGCGGACACTGCATGGAAAGCAGGAGCTTGACGATTTACTTGGCCGTCTTCATGAAACTCGGGCGGAAATGGTTTCATCCGATCTTCGTTCTATTCCGATTTTACTGAAAATAGCACCTGACCTGACAGACGATGACAAATCAGATATTGCGGCCGCTTCCCTTGAATTCTCTCTTGATGGCCTAATAATTAGTAATACCACGATTAGCCGACCGCCGGGTTTGCAAGGAAAACATCTGACGGAAGTTGGAGGTTTAAGTGGCGCCCCTCTTAAATCTTTATCTTTGTCTGTTTTGAAAGATATGTACAAGGCGACAAGCGGGGCTATACCGCTAATCGGAGTAGGCGGGATTGAGACGGCGGATGATGCGTTGGCGCGGCTAAAAGCTGGGGCGTCATTGTTGCAGCTATACACTGCCATGGTATATCGTGGGCCATATATCGCCCATGAAATAAATCAGGAACTTGCGGCGTTACTACGAAAGCAGAATTATTCGTCAATTGCGGACTGCATTGGTGTGGATACACCGCTTTAGTGCCCGTTGGGTGCAAATTTATCGCCTCATTCTAGTCGATAATAATAAAAACCTCTCTTAATAGATTATTGAAAAGATTCGAAAAGTTGGCCGGAAAGATGGCCCGTAAGCGTGTCAATTTCCGTCTTGTTTTTGGCAGCAGAACTAAAAGTATATATTTCAATAAGTTAAAGCGATCATTTTTGAATTAAACTATGAAAGTGATAATGACTTGCAAAAACTATTGTTCCGTATTAAACAGTCTGCATATTAAGAATGGTTTGCATTATCAATTAAGGAAACAAGATGCGCTTTACAACTTCCATGCTGTCGGCCTGTGCGGCTCTTACCTTTATTTCCACTACTGCACCCGCATTGTCGGATGAAGTTAATTTATATTCTTATCGTCAGGAAAGTCTCATTCGCCCAATCCTTGATGAATTTGAAAAAGAAACAGGAACTAAAGTAAATGTCGTTTTTGCGAAAAAAGGTATGTTGGAAAGACTAAAAGCGGAAGGCATGAATAGTCCGGCAGATGTTGTTTTGACCGTTGATATCAGTAGGCTTGCGGCGCATAAGAACGCAGGTGTATTGCAACCGGTGACATCAGAGAAGCTGGAGAATAATATTCCGTCGCAATATAGAGATCCAAATGGCCACTGGTATGGCCTATCCGCTCGAAGCAGAGTGTTTTTTCATTCGAAAAACCGGGTTAAGCCTGAAGAACTATCCACTTATGAAGATTTAGCTGATCCGAAATGGAAAGGACGTATTTGCGTAAGGTCGTCGAACAATGTTTATAATCAATCTCTTTTGGCTTCAATTATCGTTCACCAAGGCGCAGAGGCAGCCGAGAAGTGGGCGCAAGGCGTAAAGGATAATCTTGCTAGAAAACCGCAAGGTGGTGACCGGGATCAAATTAAAGCGGTTGCAGCAGGCGAATGTGATATTGCCATCGGTAATACCTATTATTATGGCAAGATGCAGAATGCGAAGGATCAAGAACAAAGAGACGCCGTTGAGAAAGTCGCATTATTTTGGCCTAACCAGGCTGATCGGGGTGCTCATATCAATATCTCTGGTGCCGCCGTTACAAAATCTGCCAAAAACAAGGAATCCGCTATCAAGTTGATCGAATTCCTTTCAGACGACAAAGCGCAAGCTTTTTACGCATCTTCAAACTATGAATTCCCCGTCAAAGATGGTGTTGAAATTGATGAGACAGTTCAGGGATGGGGAAACTTTAAGGCGGATGAAGTTAGCCTTGATAAAGTTGCCGAAGCCCAGATTGAAGCCGTAAAAATATTTGATAGGGTCGGTTGGCGTTAGCATATATTGCCAGACATAAAAAAGGGGCCGTTCGGCCCCTTTTTTATTGTCTTGATTAGAAGAGCCAAGATTTCTACTGTTGGAAAGCTTGGTTCAGAGCATCAACACCTTCATCGATACAAACGGTTGCCTGATCGAGAACGCCTCCTAGATTAATAAATCCGTGGAACATACCGCCATAGTCAGTATGCTTGGCCTTGCTTCCTTCTGCATTCATGCGTGCCGCATATGCTATTCCCTCATCTTTTAAGGGATCAAAGCCGGCGGTTTGTATTAAGGCTGGCGGCAGGCCAGCGAGACTAGCTGCGCACAACGGTGAAGCGCGCCAGTCTGATAAATCATCGAAACCCATTAGATAGTGTTTTTGAAAATAGACCATAAGCGTATTTGTGAGGAAATAGCCTTCGGCAAAACTTTTGTGGGAATCCGTAGCCATTGTCATATTTGTCGCAGGATAAATTAGCCATTGAAATTTTGGCAAATAGGAATTCTCTTTGAGTGCGTTTAAGCAAACAACGGCTGACAAATTTCCACCCGCGCTATCACCACCTACAGCAATATTCGCCAGGTCTCCCTGATATTTGGCAATATTTTCCGCCGTCCAGTTTAAGGCCGCCACTGCATCAATGACAGCCGCCGGAAAGGGCGCTTCAGGTCCCATGCGATAATCAACGGAAATCACGACAAATGGGCCTTTGTTTGCGACTGTGCGACAAAGTGCATCATGGGTATCAATATTGCCCACGACCCATCCACCGCCATGATAATAAACGAGAACCGGCAACGGACCGTCTATACCGACCGGATGATAAATTCGAATTGGTATATCGCCAAGCGGGCCAGGGATATTCAGATCAAATGTTTCTCCAATTTCGACATCCTTAAACGTTAATGTGGTTGCACGTTCACTATAATCCACTTTAGCTGCTTCAGGTGAGAGTTGGTCTAAAGTAGGTAAGCCCTTATCCTTCGCAATATCCAGGACCCATTTTGCTTGTGGATCGAGAGTCATTTTTGATTTCCTTTTTTTATTGTTTTAGTTTTTTCTCGACAAAATTTAGTCGGTCTTGACCCCAGAAGACCTCCTCCTCAATTATGTACGACGGAGCACCGAAAGCACCCCTTTTGATCGCAGTTTCCGTATTGGCATCATATTCGAGTGAAAGATCAGGATCTTTACTATCGTCAAATAATTTCTGGCCATCCATTCCCGAACTATCTGCTATTTCAATTGCGGTCGTTGCGTCAGCGATATTTTTCTCTTCGACCCAGACGGCACGTAAGAAATTTCCGCCGAGAGAGACGGCATCCAAACCCTGTTGTTTCGCTGCCATGACCATTAACGCCGCTATTTGATCAGAGGCTGGGAAAAATTTTGGATGAATATGAATTGGCAGATCTAATTCTTTTTTCCAACGGACAAGCTCCTGTAAACGATAGTCCTGCCGTTGTTGACTGCGCTTTGCCAATGGTAAACCGCCGGTTTCACTAAAAACACGGCCAAAATTTACGGGAAGAATATTGATTGCCGCATCAGTTTCTGCAGCAATTTTTACAAGTCGATCATGTCCCATAAAAGTCCACGGAGAAACCAGCGTCACATAGTAGTCGATTGTTTTCGTCACTGAACCATCCATCTGAGTTAATCAGGCGCCCGGTGCAGTTTACGGGTTAATATATTCGCTTGGGAAGCAGTTTTTCCATTAACTCTTCTAAGGTTAAATCATCATCCCATTCATATACATGAGCAATTCGGTCAATTAGGCGTTGCTGGAGGTTGTCCATATCCGCACGCGGATGATAGTGCCTTGCATTTCGCTGTTCTTCTAACGTAGTTCGAAAGGCCTCATACAGGTAATTCGGCATTTCAGCGCGATCATATAATCGTCTGAACCCAAGGTAACCCCGGCCAGAGGTCAGAGAGTTCACTCGTTTTTTCGAAATTCCCGAGGCCTCTGCAAGAGCAGAGAGGAAGAAAGACTGATTCCCGGATATCAAGGAGCGTAACATCAGTGTTGCTGTAAGGCGGCCCTCTTTTTGCAAAGATAATGAAGCCTTTTTTTGTTCGTAATCTGTCATTCTCCGGCTTAGGCTTTTCGCTAAAACGCGCTCGCGTGCATTGAGTATCATACGAGCCGATAGAGCATCCGAAAGATGGTCCCCATCCATCAACTCTTTTTTATAGTCTTCAGAGATGAATTCGTAGAGCCGCGCCACCGTATCTTTCGGCAAATTGGACCGTCGCACCAATAATTCTTGAATGATGTCTTCATTACCGAACCGTCGCAAGATATGCTGATAACCTTCCATACCAATAATGGCAGCCTGGTTTTCGAGGCAGGCTTCGACCGCCTCGTAGCACCCCTGCAGCGCAATTTGATCCGTAACTAACAAATCAACTTCTGAGCGGTCGGCAATAGCTATTTGCTTGGCATCATTTGCTGTTTCCAGAATCTCCAGTAAATCACCGTCGGTCAATAATGTAGATGACGCGATCATTGGTAAAGAGACCGCATCAATATCCTGTGCGAGTTTGTGTGCGACCTCATGGCTCAGGAAATCGCATTCTTTCAGTTCCTCGGAAAGGGCCGCGCGGACAGCGGCGTCGATATCAAGGAGGAGGTAATTGATAATTGCGTCAGCCAGAGCAAGATCATCGCGTGACATCGAGATCGACGCATAGTCATGGGCAACCGTGTGGGCGGTTTTAATACGGGTTTTAACCGGCATGTCTGCAAACATGCGCGCGATTGGTCCGCCAGCAATTGATGGTTCAAGCAGCATTCAGGACATCTTGCATAATAAAAAGTGTCCTATTTTATCGTCTCGGACCTGAAGTTTTTATTAATACTAGAGTTAAGGCAAGATTCTTAGGCATAAGCATTTGAAATCCATACAAAATTTATATGGCTCTAGAGATATTGATTGCTATCCAATACCCTTGAGTTCTTTGAATTGTCGTAATGCATAAGAATCTGTCATTCCAGATACAAAGTCGGTGACTTCTAATAGCCAATCATATCGAGATCTCTTCGATGTCACTCCGCCTGGAAAAAGATGCATTAGTACAGAAGAACGCGGGCTCATGACAGTCCCCTCGTTCTGGTGATTTTCCCAATCGAGATTCGCAGAATAAAAGGCCTTGAGGAGCGTTGATAGAATTTCAGCGCCACTTAATTCCGCCTGGATCCGGTCAGGGTGATGATAGATTTCCCTTTTACAAAGCTCTTCAATTTCCACGAACAGTCCAGCTTTAGTGGATTGATGAAGTAAGTCACCCGAAAATTTTCCGGCAAGAATTGCGCCTTCGCAATCCTTAAAAATATCCGATACTTCACCAATCAGCTTTCCAATGCATTTTGCACGCAAATAGGAAACTCGTTCAGAATTTTCGTTGACTTCGGAATAGCGCTTCGGACGCCCTCCATAAATTCGCAACATTAGATCTTCTGTTTCTGCAAATCCCAGACGCCCAAGTTTAAAGCCGTCTTCGATGTCTACGACGGAATAGCAAATATCATCCGCGGCTTCGACCAAATAAGCGAGCGGGTGGCGACTCCAATAATTTTCAGTGCCTCGTCTCAGCAAACCAAGTTCCGTTGCTATTTCGCTAAAAATATCTTGCTCTGACTGCATAATGCCGAACTTTTTCCCGCCGCTATCGTCTGGAATAATGTTCTCGATAATTGAGGTGCGCGGGTATTTCATAAAAGTACCCAAAGTCGCGTATGAAAGACGAAGCCCTCCCACATTGCGCCAATTTTGTAGCTTTGTCAGAATCCTGAAGCCCTGAGCGTTTCCTTCAAACATCTCGAAATCGGCTTTTTGCTCCAGCGTAAGGCCTGTGGATCTGGTTTTCGAACCGGCGCCATTCATAAACCAGTCGCGGATAATTTCTTCGCCAAAATGCCCGAAGGGCGGATTTCCAATATCATGTGCCATGCAGGCGGCGGATAATATATGACCAAAATCTGCGGGGCTGAAATCGCTGCCTTTGAGATGGCGGTCAATAATGACCTGACCAGCATTTGCGCCAAGAGACCGACCTACAGAGGCAGCTTCCATGGAATGCGTTAGACGGGTTCTGACGTAATCACTTTCCGCCAGAGTATGAACCTGCGTTTTATCTTGCAGTCGACGGAATGCGGATGAGAAAACAATTCTGTCTTGGTCTTTATGGAACGGGCTGCGGGAAGCGGTAACAGGGTCGTTATGATCCTGTCCGAAGCGTTTTGTTGAAAGAAGTTTGTTCCAGTCCATCATCGAAGAATTCTATCTCATTAATCATACATACTTGCTAACACGATGTTATCATGTTGGGCTTTTGAGACTAGCCTGTCGTTTGCAAAGGAACCAGTTCTTTGTGGCTAGTTTCCCCAGCCAGGATAAGAAATGATTAGTTCGGCGAAAAGTTCGCGATTGTTTCTGTCCATGGATTGGATAACTTTTGCAAGATCTCCCATGCCGCTCGAGAACACTTCGTCAGCAATGCGGCCATTCCAAAGAGCAACGAGCACCACTAGCATGCGGCGCTGAGCGTGAGAGAGCTTTAAGCCGCCGACGGAGGCCATATCTTCTTTAATAGCATTGATATCTGGGCGCAGAGTAAAGTGGTCCTCCAGCGTGTCCAGACTGCCCTGATCCGTTAGAAAGTATCTTTCCAGTTGATTATAGGTGATCGATTCTTTTACAAGTTTCGTAAATGCTTTCGCGTTCAATGAATATCCCCATTATCTATCACAGGTATGGATAAGGCTTTACGTAGGGTATAATTTACACCTGCGCTAGCTTAAAGGCCGAGTTCGTAGAAAAAAGAACAATTTGTCAGGCACTTCTTGCAATTGGTCTAAAGCGCTTTAGAATAATAAACGATATTCCTCTCTAGATTTGAGGAATGTTCTCAGGGCAGGGTGAAAGTCCCTACCGGCGGTAAGAACAAGTGTATGTTTAAGCCCGCGAGCGCCCGCTTAAGCGGGGTCAGCAGATTTGGTGTAATTCCAAAGCCGACGGTCATAGTCCGGATGAAAGAGAACATGGAATGAGGTGCGATAAGCTGCTTAGGCACGCGATATCCTTGTCCTATCTGCCTTGGGTTTTTGTCAACTTGAAAACAAGGCCCAAAAATGAAAAATAAAAATACTGAAAATGACAATCAGAACCCAAATTCCCCGTTAAGCCATAAAAAAATCGCGATTATACAAGCCAACTGGCATGCCGATATCGTGCAGCAGGCGACGCAGTCTTTTATTGCAGCTCTTTGTGATCAAGGATATCAAGAAGGGATTTTCGATATATATGACGTGCCGGGAAGTCTGGAAATACCGCTGATGTCAAAAAAGCTTTCGGAAACCGGACAATATGATTTGATAATGGCAACCGGCTTAATTGTTGATGGCGGAATATATCGGCATGACTTCGTCGCGAAAACTGTATTGGATGGGATGATGCAGGTCCAGCTTGAAACAGGCGTTCCCATTTTGTCAGTCGTTCTCACACCACATCATTTTCAGGAAACGGAAGCGCACATGGATTTCTTTAGGCAGCATTTTGTGCTTAAAGGCAGCGAAGCTGCCAGCGCCTGCCATATGACGCTTGAGAATATGCAAAATCTTACTCAGCGAAAACTGGCTTCTTGACTTTAAACGATACGTGACTTTTTTTCGCCCCAATATTTGTCTTTTAGAAGCCGCTTATAGAGTTTTCCCGTTGGATGACGGGGAAGCTCTGCTTCAAAATCGACGGAGCGGGGGCATTTGATATGACTGATATTGGCGCGACAAAAAGCTAGCAATTCTTGCTCTAACTCCTCGCCAGAACCGTCCATATTCACAGGCTGAATGACGGCTTTTATTTCCTCTCCAAAATCCTCATTCGGCACGCCAAAAACAGCAGCGTCATACACTTTTGGATGGGTCAGCAGCAGATCTTCAATTTCCTGGGGATATATATTAACGCCGCCAGAAATGATCATGTAACTTTGACGATCGGTGAGGTAGAGGAACCCATCTTTATCCAGATAGCCAACATCTCCCAGGGTGCTCCAGCCTTTGTCATTGTGACTTTCCGCTGTACGCGCCGGGTCATTATGGTAGATGAAATCTTTCCCATCTGAGAAATAAATTGCCCCTGTTTCTCCAACCGATAGTTCTTCTCCATCTTCTCCGACGATATGAAGAACACCGATATATGCACGCCCAACGGTACCCGGATGAGTGAGCCATTCTTGTGGGTCGACAGCACAATACCCGTTACCTTCCGTACCACCATAATATTCACAGAGGATTGGTCCCCACCAATCCATCATTTGATATTTTATTTTTTCTGGACAGGGAGCGGCTGCATGTATCGCTGTCACTAGCGAATTGACATTGTATTTGCGCCGTACGTCTTCCGGTAACTTTAACATCCGGACAAACATGGTCGGTACCAGCTGACTATGAGTTATCTGGTATTTTTCGACGAGGTTTAAGTAGGTTTCAGGATCAAAATTCTCCATTATCACGCAAGTGGCCCCAAATCTCTGGGCACGCATATTGTAGCGCAAGGGCGCTGCGTGATAAAGTGGGGCCGGAGACAAGTAAATAGAATCCTGACTAAATTTGTAGACATTTTTCAGGATGTCGTAGAGGTTATCTTCAGTCCCAATTGCCCGTCCGATTTCCGTTGGCTTGATCCCCTTGGGCCGACCTGTTGTTCCCGACGAGTAAAGCATATCGGCGCCCTCGCATTCGTCGTCAAGTGGTGTATCAGGGAATGTCGATCTGATGTCCTCATATGATTTATAGCCATCAATAGTGCCGTCTACCATTAATCGTGTTTCGACATCAGGTGTCAGCTGAATGAGCTGTTCAGCTAGTTCCGCTTTATAAAGAGATGTGAGGAAGAGCCGGGCACTGCAGTCATTGATGATATAGGAAGCTTCCTCCGCCGTTAGTCGAGAGCTGATGGCAGTGTAATACAAACCGGCACGCTGTGCGGCCCAGCAAATTTCGAAAAAACGAAGATTATTTTCCATTAGAAACGCAATGTGGTCGCCGACTTGTAAACCAAGAGATCGAAAAAAATTTGCCGTTTGATTGGTTCGTTGATCCAGTTGACGGTAAGTAACCGCTTCCCCGCTGCCCGCCATAATATAGGCAGGTTTCTGGGGAACAGTTTTAGAAAATTCACGAATATGCATGGGCTGTTAGCTCTTTTTTTCTCGTTGACACCGTTACATTGTGGCTTCTTACAACCTTGTATGTAAAGCTCCTGAAATTGTCATTTGTTCAATTTCTGTTGTCGAAAACCCTATTTCCTCTAGCACTTCAGAATTATGCTCACCTAAAGTAGGAGCATGTCGGGAGACGCCACCAGGTGTTTGAGAAAAACTTGTTGGTATGCCCGGAAAAACCAGCGGACCTTCGGTTGGATGATCCATAGTTTGCCAGAAATCAACTGCCTTTAAATGTTCATCATCCAAAAGTTCGTCAGGAGTATTTATCGGCACCGCAGGTATACTTGCCGCATCAAGCGCAGCAAGCCATTCTGCGGATGTCCGTGTTGCAACCAACTCACCGAGAATTTGATATACTTCATCGACATTTTCAAGTCGCGCAGTCACGTTGCAAAAGCGCGGGTCGTCCATGAGTTCCGGTTTACCCGCAATATCGAAGAAGGCCTTCCATTGTTTATCCACGTAGGGAAGGACGCCAATCATACCGTCTTTTGTTTTATACGGGTGGCGTTTTGGAGATATTGCGCGTGGATAGCCAGCAGGACCGAGCGGCGGCACGAAATTTTTGCCATACATATGCTCAAGCATATGAAACTGAACCATAGTTTCAAACATCGGAATTTTAATCTCTTGGCCCTCGCCCGTACGTTCGCGATTAAACAGGGCCATACTGACGCTGTAGACGACCGTAAGTCCGGTGGTTTTGTCCGCGATGACAGTGGGCATATAACCAGGTCTCCCCATGAGGGCTGATTGTGTTGCCGCAATTCCGCTGACAGCTTGTATCATATCGTCATAGGCCGGCTTGTTGGCGTAAGGACCTTCCTGACCGAAACCATAGGCGCCGCAATAAATGATCTTTGGATTGACGGCGCAGACGTCTTCGTAGGTCAGTTTCAGGCGCTTTATAGCAGAAGGGCGCATATTGTGGACGAATACGTCCATGCTCTCCAGAAGTTTCAAAAATGCCGCACGACCGTCCTCCGATTTCAAATCGATACAGAGGCTTCGTTTGTTGCGATTAGCATTTAGATAAACAGATGCCATGCCGGGAGATCGGCGTGGCCCAAGGTCGCGTGTTGTATCACCTTCAGGTCCTTCGATTTTAATAACATCAGCACCCATATCCCCCATTATTTGAGTAGCGAAAGGGCCCAGTAAAACTGATGTTAGATCAACGACGCGGACACCTGCGAGAGGACCGGAACTTGGCGTACTCATTTTTCTTCTCACTTATTATTTTTACTAATTTGAGACCTTAGTCTAGTAGGATTTAGGCATGCCCAACGCTTTTTCCGCAATGTAACAAAGAACTAATTGCGGGCTTACCGGTGCTATCCGGCAAATCATAACTTCGCGCATTAATCGCTCAACGACGAATTCTTTGGCATATCCCATGCCGCCATGGGTCATTACGGCTTGCGTACATGCTTTAAATCCAGCTTCGCCGCCCAACCATTTCGCAGCATTGGCATACACCCCTGAATCTAGGCCAGCGTCGTAGTTTGCGGCCGCTTTCATTGCCATTAAATAAGCGGCTTCCAGTTCCATCCAATTTTCTGCGAGAGGATGCTGTATGGCCTGGTTTTTGCCAATTGGACGTCCAAAAACTTCTCTTTCCCGTGCATATTTTGCAGCGCGTTGGAGGGCGTTCATCCCCAACCCAATACCTTCCATGCCAACGAGAACCCGTTCCGGGTTGAGGCTGTGAAGAATGTAATGAAATCCCTTGCCTTCCTCACCTATGAGATCTTCTTTGGGCACAGGCAAATTGTCTATAAAGACTTCATTTGAATCTACGGCTTTTCGTCCCATTTTATCGATAATCCGTACATCGATAAACTCTCGATTAAGATCCGTATAGAATAACGATAGTCCGTCCGTCACCTTCTTGCATTTTTCTTTTGGTGTTGTGCGTACCAACAGCATAATTTTATCAGCTTCTTGTCCTGTTGTTGTCCAAATTTTACGCCCATTGATGACATAATCGCCACTCGCAGTTTTTTCCGCGCGCGTTTCAAGGGCGGTGGTATTCAAACCTGCATTGGGTTCCGTCACTCCAAAACATGTTTTTACTTCGCCTTTGATCAAAGGAGGGAGCCAACGATTTTTCTGCTCATCGTTGCCAAAAACAACGATCGGGTGGGGGCCGAAAATATTAATATGAATAGCGGAAGCTGCTGACATTCCGCCGGATGATTTCGCGACCTCATGCATCATGAGGGCGGCTTCCGTTACACCGAGCCCTGCGCCTCCGTATTCTTCAGGCATGGTAATACCGAGCCATCCATCTGCCGCCATAGCGCTATGAAACTCGAACGGAAAATTACCGGTTCGGTCCGTTTCCAACCAAAATTGATCATCGAAACGGCTACAGAGCCGAGCCACGTTTTCCCGAATGGCTTCTTGCTCTTCTGTCAGTGTAAAGTCCATTTTCCATATCCTTAATCTATATGGTCAAATACTAACATTCATGAATGAATGTTACAATTGTTAATGTTTATGATACTGGTTTGGCAGCATTAGAAATATACGTTGATAGTCTAACTACGTTGATTAAACCTACGGCCCGCATAGGACGCTGCAATATTCACTTTTTGAATATCAATTGTGCCGCCGGCAATACCCCATCCCCAGCTATCGCGAAGCCTTTGCTCCATGCCATAGGATTTGGAATAGCCATATGCGCCCATAACTTGCAACGCAATGCCGCATACTTCTCTGCTAATCTCGTTGGCAAAGCACTTTGCGAGGCTAGAATCACGGACTGACGGCAAGCCGTCATTTGCTTGCTGTGCTGCTCTGTGGATAAGAAGGCGGGAAGCTTCCAGCTTCATTGCCATATCTGCCAATTTTATCTGGATGGCTTGAAAATCAATAATAGCTTTTCCGAATTGCTCGCGTTCCTGCGCGTATTCTAAAGCATAATCAAAAGCTGATTGGGCAATGCCCAGGCACATGGTTGCATTACCACAGCGCTCTAAATCGAATGCCTCCATGAGTTTGCCAAATCCGCCCGCCGGAACGATTTCGTTTTCCAGGGGTGTTTTGACATCGTCAAAAAATATGTCTGCGCTCGGAACGCCGCGAAATCCCATAAGTTGCTCGGGTTCGCCAAAGCTGAGACCTTCCGTCCCTTTCTCAACAAAAACAGCCCCGATGCCTTTTGCCCCTGGGGCATCGGACATACGGCTGTAAACCACATATCCATCAGCATGTCCGCCGCCGCTACACCAGCGTTTTTGTCCAGAAATAACATACTCGTTACCTGTTTTGGTCGCTCGTGTTTTCAAATCGGTCAATGCGGAACCAGCGGCTGGTTCTGACATGCAGACGGCAACGATTTTTTCACCTCGGCAAACAGCCGGAATAATTCGCTCTTTCAAGGCAGGAGTTGCAAAATGCTCAAGGGCACGAACCGGTCCAACGGAACTTTCGAATACGGGAAACGCAACCGCTGCAGAAATTTTGACAAACTCTTCCAAAACCAAAAGAGCTTCGATATTTCCGACACCCATACCACCATATTCGGTGGCAATGTTCATTCCCAAGAACCCAAGTTCGCCGTACCGTTTCATCCAGTCAGTGGGGACGGGAATATTTTTTTCTTCTAGTTCTTTCGCCAAATCGCCAAGTTCAGTCGTAGCAAATTTACGTGCCATTTCCTGCAACTGACGTTGATCATCAGTAAGTGAAAAATCCATTTACCTGCTCCTATTTCTTTTTTTGCTGTTGCTGGAGGCTGGAAGATATGTTTCTGAATCGTTAATTCAGCATCTGCTGAGGCAACCATAAAATCAACGATGGAAATGCGATGAACAAGGCAACGGTTGCTACGTCCGCGATGAAAAACGGTCCTATTCCTCGAAACACATCCACTAGTGGTATGTCCGGTCTGACCCCGTTGACCACATAACAGTTCAAGCCGATGGGCGGGGTGATCAAGCAAATTTCAACCATTTTAACGACAATAATACCAAACCAAATCGGATCATATCCCAAGCCGATAACTGCGGGATATACCACCGGTAAAGTTAAAAGCAGCATACCGATAGCGTCCATAAACATCCCAAGGATAGCGTACCCACAAAGAATGAGGACAATAATTAGCGTCGGTGGCAACGGAAGACCCAGGATCCATTCTGCGAAGGCTTCCGGTAAACCGGAAAAACCAAGGAAACGTACAAAGACTAACACGCCCCAGATGATGGAGAAGATCATCACTGTCAGTTTAGCAGTTTCAAACAAAGCATCTTTCAAGGCTTTAGTCCGCATGCCGTGTAACAAAGCTAGAACGAGAACTACGAAGGCTCCCAATGCACCGGCTTCCGTTGGTGTTGCCCACCCGCCATAGATCGCACTGAAAATAATACCAATAACCGCAACAATAGGGAGCGTGCCGGGCAAAGATTTCATCTTTTCACCCATGGTGAAGCCGCCGACGGGCGGCCCCAGTTTCGGGTTCATTGACGCTCGGCCAACAATAATCGCGGCATAAATGAGGGCAGAGACTATACCCGGAATAAATCCTGCGAGCAGCAAGGCACCGACGGACTCTTCAACAATAATGGCATAAATCACCAAAATGGCACTTGGTGGGATCAATGATGCGAGCGTACCGCCTGCGGCAACTACGCCAGCGGCCAATCTGCGATCATATCCATGCGCCAGCATTTCTGGAATGGCAACACGGCTGAAGACGGCAGCGGTCGCTGTACTGGCGCCCGAGACGGCGGCAAAGCCAGCTGCGGCAAAAACTGTGGCGACAGCTAATCCGCCAGGCAACCATCCGACCCACTTCTTTGCGGCGTCAAAGGCGGCTGTGGTTATTCCCGCATGAAAGGCTAAATATCCAATGAGAATAAACATAGGCAGGACACTTAGGGAATACAGTGTCGATTTAGAATGTGGGATTGTTCCAACAATTCCTGTGCCCGCATCCCAGCCAATAATAGATACGATACCGAGCATACCAACAACGGTCGCGGCGATATAAACGCGCACACCTAAAAATACCATCAGGACTAAAAAGCCCATGCCAATTAGGCCTGATAAAAGGGGGTCCATTTCCATTACTATTTTCCCTTTTTACGGTAGGTTTCGTCAAATTTGGCTTGTTTCGCAGCTTCTTCACCCAGTGCATCTTCAATTTCATTGCGAGCTTGAGCTGTGACATCTTCGATAATCGGTACGGCAATCACTTTTGCATCCGGATAAATGAATAGCCGAGCAAATCCGAGAAACTGAAGGACGAAACGCCCCCAGAGAACACAAAATGCAAGAGGTATTACAAGTTTCGCAGGCCAGATTGGCAATTCGATATCAATGGTGGAATCACCCAATTGAAAAGCGCGCAAGAAATGGAGCCAACTGGTTTCAATTAGAACCGTCAAAACTAGAAGACCAACTAAGGTAGCCAGCGCTTCGAAAAAATAAAGTGGTCGTCTACTGAACTTGGCCATAAACAAGTCCATCCGAACATGACCGCCCAGGCGTTGGCAATAAGCTATGCCGAAAAAGGCAAAAATGACCATGGATTGTTCGATGTAATCGATGTAGCCGGGGACCGGCATATTAAAGAACTTGCGGCCAAAGACCTGAGTCACGCCCAAAAGCATGACGCAAAAAATTGCCAAAGCCGAAACACCGTTCAGGAAATTTTCGATTTTGGAGTACCAATAATCAAAAATGGCGAGGACGGGCCCGGAGGGGGCATGTTGCCCTTTTATCTGGGGTTCAGTTATCATAATGAATTCTTGATAAAAATAAGGAGAGAGCCCGGGCCAGCCGGGCTCTCTATCGTATTATTTGGTAGCTTCAGCAGCTGTTTTGTTGATCAGGTCAAGAAGTTCTTGACCTGGTACGCCCTGCTTATTCATGTCTTCGATCCAATCATCCCAAACTGGCTTTGCGCCGGCTTTACGGAATGCGCTTAGATCTTCAGCGGAATAAACAATGGCTTTGAGGCCTTTAGCTTCCATCATAGGAAGGTTCTTTTTGTCTGCTGCTTCATAAGCAGTAATCAAAGCTTCATACGCTGGAACTTTAGCGTCCAACAGAAGTTGCTGATATTGTTTAGGCAATTTGTCCCAAGCAGGAATATTGACCACAACCGGGCAGTTTACAGCACCCGGTGACAAATTAGCTGTATACCACTCTCCAACTTCCGTCAGTTTGTAGGAAACATGCGCGTAGGTGAAAGGGAAGGAAGCCGCTTCAACTGTACCGCGGGAAAGAGCCGTATATGTCTCTGTCGCCGTCACAGTTGTTGGTACGGCACCAAGTTTCACCATTGCTTTGCCGATTCCGCCGAGTGCGCGGACGCGCATTCCGTTCCAGTCCGCCAACGTAAGCGGTGGTTTGCCAACGCCGGTGAATTCGTACTGTGGAAGTAACGAGCTCATTAGCAAGAAAGCGTCCCAACGTGCGAGATCCTTAACAACTACTGGGTGCTGATAGTACGCATCATGTACGGCAGCCTGAACTCTCAGGTTTGGAAATGGTAGGAATGGCAGATCCAGACCTGTAAGTGTTGGATTTTTCGCCGGATGATAAGGTGAGCAGAACATGGCCATCTGAAAGGCGCCAAGTTTAATGCCGTCAAGATTTTCCCTGGATTTGGATAACGCCTCACCATAATGGATTTTGATTTTGAATTTTCCACCGGTCCGTTCATCAGCCATGTCGCGAAGTGTCTCAATACCCGCCGTGAAAGCACGAGGTTTGCCCCAAACGGACAAATTCCAATTTACCTTTGGTCCGTCAACCATTTCTGCAGCTGTCGCGCCAAACGCGAAACCTGCTACTGCTGTTAAGGCAGCAATAGACGCAATAGTGTTCTTAAACATTTTACTTTGTCCTCCCAAAGAACCATTTGTTGATTACGTTGTTGTTGTTATGATTCCCGCAACATAAGCACGTATCGAAGAGCTTTTCAACGCTATGAGCCAATAAAAATTTAGAATAAATGGTTGTTTGAAAAACCGAAAGCCCAACTAGGATGACATTTTCTCCGCGTTTGCGATAAAATTTGGAAACTGCAATTTCTCCTGTTAGGGAGAGTAGGGCAGGAAGTTTTGTTCATAATTTAAATTTATTGAAGCTCATTGACGTAGAAAGCAACACAATATTGAAAATAAACACCGGATATCCCATAACATATTGGTTTGTTACTCTATTCTCAGGGCTTGATTGAAAATGATACCTACAAGACCTTCTGTGTTGATCATTGCTCACGGCTCATCAGTTTCGAAGGAAGCGCACGAAGCGGCAGAGCAACATGCAGCGACATTACGCCAAAGTAACCGCTATGGCACCGTCGGGGTTTGCTTCTTAACAGAGGCTGACTTGATGCCGAACTTGCCTGATGGTGAAGTATTCTTGCTACCATTCTTTATGAGTAATGGTTTTTTTGTTCAAAAGAAGATTCCCAGTTTATTCAAATTAGTCGACGGGCGCCGAGCGGAGCAAAACAATGTAATTTTACAATGCGACGCTCTGGGCCTTGATCCTGAACTTTCCGGAATAATTATTAATATGGGGCTTGAAGCTTGCGAGCACATGCTCGAAAACCCCGAAGACATACATCTTGTTTTAGTCGCACATGGCTCAGAGAAGTCAAAGGCATCCGCTGACGCAACATATCATCAACAGAAGGCTGTTGAGAAAAGGTCGATTTTTGGCGACGTGACTTCGGTATTTCTCAATGAACAGCCAGAATTGGGGCAATGGCTGATATCACATTCAGATGACGTTAGACCAAAAATTTTGATCGGTTTGTTTGCCGCAGAAGGGCCTCATGCGACGGAAGACGTCCCCGCTGGAATCCATCGCGCGACCGAGGCAATTCCAGAACCTCTGACTATCTGGTATGCGGGAATCGTTGGCACACGTCCTGAAATAGTAAAATTGGTTCAAGATAGCATCACGAGATGCGCGGCTGCCGATAGGCTGTAATCTAAGGAAACTCTTTCTCAAGTCGTTTTTCTGGCTTTTATCGTGTTTTTCAGGAAAAAATGACGGAATAGTTTGAGCTTTGTGCATTTATTGGGTATTGCAAAGTATATTTTAGACAATGAGGTCCTCAACGGAATGAATGATCGTAAACCTACTAAACCAGTTCGTAAAAATATTACGGCAACAGTTAAATTTTTTGATGAGGCAAAGGGATTTGGATTTGTTTCGCCGGCTGATGGATCACCTGATGCGTTTGTTCATATATCAGTGCTTCAAGATACATCATATCAAGAATTTACTGAAGGAATGCGAATCAACTGCGATTTGGCAGACGGCGATCGGGGTCCGCAAGTTGTCGCTATTCATGAGCCAGATGAGGATCAGGAAAGTGAAGCCGCGGCAAGTTTCAATGTTGAAATCGATGGCGTGGTGACTACGTACGTACCAGAACATAAATACGGTTTTGTGACGCCTGATGAAGGTGGAGAAGCCGTGTTTATCCATATTAATATGCTGGAACGGTCCGAAGTCAATATGGATGATTTCGGTGTTGATACTCATGTTAAATGTGTTGTGCGAAAAGGCATTAAGGGTCCAATCGCAGATAGTCTTGAAGTTATCTAGTCTGGCGGGGAAGCATGACAAGAACAGAAACACTACGTGTTCAACGGTATTTGCGCGAACAATTTGGAAATGAAAATTTCATTCTTAAAGAGCGCCGCCCTGCCGATGGAACAGCAGAAGTATTGCTCGGAGATGAATTTATCGGGATCGTATACCGCGATGAAGATGAAGGAGAAGTTTCCTTCGCGTTTCACATGACGATTCTTGATATGGACTTACCGTCGACATCATAGCTTTTGATTGCTTTGTAAATCGACGGTAAAAATTCGCACTACTCTTGAATTGCCGCTAATTCGAAATTTTCTAGAACTATGTCTTTGAGCTGGATACTTCCAGATCCTCGCAATTGAAGTGCTCTAACTGTATTGTTGCGTGATCAATTTCAAACTCGGAGAGCAAATAGCTACTGATTGTCCTGAGGGTTGTTTCTAGGTCTGCTTCGGGTTCAATTTGTACATGCATGGTAACAATAGGCTTCTCGGCCGTTAGTGACCAAGCATGCATATGATGCACATCAATTATTACCGGGAGGTAGGCTATGAGTTTTTCTCGGATTAAACTCATATCCATGTTGTCCGGCGTGCCTTCCAAAAGTATATGACCAGAACGGCGAACTAATGTGTACGCGCTTCGGAGTATAATCACGGAAACCAGGACAGAAAGCAGTGGGTCCGCAGCCATCCAGCCAGTAAGAAGAATTATTATTGCAGCGGCGATAGCGGCAATGGAGCCCAGTAGATCGCCCATGACGTGCAGTAGGGCACCCTGCATATTTACGTTGTCACTGTCTCCTCGGTGCAAAACAAGAAAACCGATTACGTTTACAGCTAATCCAAAACTAGCAATTATCAGCATCGGTCCGGCCAAAACGTCGCCCGGGGTGATTAATCGTCCAACTGCTTCAAAAATTATCCACCCGGCAATAAAGAACAAGGTCACACCATTGGTGAAAGCCGCCATAATCTGAAATCTGTGATAGCCATACGACCGCTTCTTGTCCGCGGGTTTTTTTGCCAAACGAAACGCAAACCACGCTAACCCAAGCGCCGCCGTATCAGAAAGCATATGACCACTATCCGCAATTAGGGCGAGGGATCCAGAAATCAGCCCACCGATCGCCTGGATAACCATGAAACCGCCAGTTAAGCACATCACCCAAAAAATGCGGCGCTCGCTGTCGTCTGTTACCTTTGGTACATGGTCGTGGTCATGAGAGGATGAATTATCCTCCTCGTGAGAATGTGAATGCGTCATGGGTCTTGCTTTGCGAATGAACCTAATGCTGAGTAGACAGGTTGATGACGAGCAATGTCTAGCACAAACCGATAAAGTGTTACGACATTTAAGTGTCACCTTGGATTTATAATGTGAAGAATTACGTGCAATTTGGTAAGCACCAGTTATCAGAACGTAAAAATTGGGACATTTTGACATGACAGTACGCGTAGGCATCAACGGATTTGGTCGAATGGGCCGTCTGTTCCTTCGGGCAGCATTGCAAGAAACGCTGAGCGCCGCCGCCGGACGCGGCTTCGAAGTGGTTCATATAAACGAATTGAATGGCGGCCCTGAAACTGCAGCCCACCTCCTCAAGTTTGACAGTGTTCACGGGCGATTACCGATGTCGGTGTCCTCAGGTGCAGATTTTATTCAGGTTGAAGACAGGAAATTCAGCTATTCCCAACGGGAGAATTCATTAGACGTTCCGTGGTCACAAATGAATGTTGATATCATTGTTGAATGCACCGGGAAATTTAAGGCGCGAGCAATCTTAGAACCTTATTGTTCCGGCAGTGTCAAAAAAGTAATTGTTGCGGCTCCGGTTAAGGATGCTGATCTAAATATAGTCATGGGTGTAAACGACAATCTGTATGATGCAGATATTCACAAGATAATTACGGCAGCATCCTGTACAACTAATTGCTTGGCCCCAGTTATTAAAGTCGTCCACGAAGCAATTGGCATTCGCCACGGCCTTATAACTACTATCCATGACGTTACGAATACGCAGGTGGTTGTGGATGCCCCGCATACGGACCTCAGGCGCGCGCGATCCGCGTTGAATTCACTGATCCCAACATCGACTGGATCGGCCACTGCCATCACGATGATTTACCCCGAACTTGCTGGAAAATTGAACGGAATGGCTGTCCGTGTTCCTTTGTTAAATGCGTCGCTAACGGATTGTGTCTTGGAAACAAAAAGACCCACAAGTGTATCTGAAATTAACCGCTTGTTTGAAATAGAGAGTATGGGCAACCTAGCAGGAATACTTGGTTTTGAAACCCGACCTCTGGTTTCAGCCGATTTCGTAAATGACACGCGATCTTCCGTTATCGATGCTTTGTCTACTTTAGTTGTTGATGAAACCCAGGTAAAAATAATCGCTTGGTATGATAACGAAATTGGATATGTGTGCAGAATGGTCGAATTGGCCGCAAAAGTAGCGGCGGGCCTTGAATGAACGCGGTTCGAGATTACGCATTCGTTACAACTGCATATTGGGGTCTAACAATTACAGACGGGGCGCTCAGAATGCTCGTCTTGTTGCATTTTCATGCACTTGGCTACAGCCCGTTTGAAATTGCTTTCCTGTTTGTCTTTTATGAAGCTTCCGGTGTTTTAACGAATTTGTTCGGTGGTTGGATCGCGGCACGGTTTGGGCTACGAATAACACTTTTTTCCGGGCTTGCATTGCAGGTTTTGGCTCTTTTCATGTTGTCCTATGTTGACGAAACTTGGTCACGAGAATTTTCAGTTTTTTACGTGTTTGTTTGTCAGGGGGTGTCGGGTATTGCCAAGGATCTCACAAAAATGAGTTCCAAATCAGCAGTCAAAACACTTGTTCCTCATGGCTCGACCTCGATGTTATTCAAATGGGTAGCCCTATTGACCGGCTCAAAAAATACGCTCAAAGGTGTTGGGTTTTTTCTAGGTGGATTATTATTAATGGGGTTGGGGTTTCAGTATGCTTTGGTTGCTATGGCGATCGGCCTGCTCGTTATATTTGGCATCGTCCTAGCTTTACTGCAAAATCCTTTTGGTAAAACCAACGTCAAGCCAGCTTTTCGAAAAATTTTGTCAAAAAGTAAGAGTGTCAACTTGATTTCAGGCGCAAGATTTTTCCTTTTTGGTGGAAGGGATGTATGGTTTGTCATCGCGGCCCCTTTGTTTTTTCGGGATATTCTTCAATGGAGCTACGCTGAAATTGGAAGCTTTATGGCATTTTGGGTTATTGCCTATGGCATTATTCAGGCTATTGCACCACGAATTGTCAAGAATTCGCCGGATGGGTTGTCGACTGAAGCCGTCGCTGCAAGCCACTGGGCCTATGGCCTTGCTGCAACACCTCTTTTGCTGGCAGTCATCGTGTATCATTTTCTTCCCGTCGATATAGCAGCGGAGAATATCGATCTGGCTACGTTTCTTCTTGTTTCTGGATTACTTGTTTTTGGTGCGCTTTTTGCAATCAATTCGTCCCTTCATTCATATTTGATTTTGGCGCTGTCTGCAGAAGAGCATATTGCCCTTAACGTAGGGTTTTACTATATGGCGAATGCCGCCGGCCGCCTTGTCGGAACGTTACTTTCTGGCCTCTTCTATCAAATTGGCGGATTATCGGCATGCTTGATCAGTTCGGCCGCATTGATTATAATTGCCGGATTGATTGTACGGAAGATTGATACAAAATCAGTTTTGTAAGTTAACGATTTGCGCATTAAATACTCGAAAAATATTGGTCAAATTTCGAACATCTTTTTTATCTATGTTTAATTTTAGCGATCGCGCGTAAATTAGTTGACTTAAATAGAAACATTCTTATGTCTAACTATTGCTATCAATATTTTTGCGGCTACCCTACTTGGATAATGGCTGTCTGCAATTATTATTGTTTATAAGAGTTTTACGTATTAGTATCAGTTCAGTTACATTTCTTTCTAAAAGATTAACCTTGGTTAGAGGTTGAGGGGATTAAAATGAGAAATACGCTTAAGTTTGCAATTCTAGGGGCAGCCTCGATAGTGCTGGCCGCCTGTGGGGGCAAATTACAACAGGCAGAAATGGTAACCCCAGGGGGCTCGCCATTTCAACAGGCACTTTATGGTGGTTATATGGAGCTTGCAAAAGCTGAATATAACGAAGGTGACTATATTGACAGTGACCGCTTCGCTGAAAAAGCTATGGCCGCTGCCAGAGGTGAAAATGTTGACCCTTATCATCCAGAAGAATGGCATCTTCCCAAGGATCGTGAGCCGGTACTAAATGGCGCACGCGAACGTTTGATGGCCGTTAAAGCCACAGGCGTGCAGGATAAACTTCCAAATGAAGTCGCTAGCGCACAAACAGCGTTTGATTGCTGGGTACAAGAACAGGAAGAAAATCGCCAACCTGATGACATAGCAGCTTGCCGGGATCGCTTCGTAAGTTCCATGGAAGTAATCGACAAAATGATGGCTCCAGTTGCTGTCGTTGTTGAAGAAAAAGTGATTGTTGTCGCGAAACCAGCGATGATGGACGCTAAGTCATTTGAAGTGAACTTCAACTTTGACTCTGCAACACCACTACCAGGCTCAGCTGAAGAAATCGACGCAGCAGCAGCCTATGTCAAACAGTTCAAGAACCCGAAAATCACAATCGCGGGTTACACGGATACAGTTGGTTCCGTTGAATATAATGACAAGCTTGGTGAGCGCCGTGCCGAAGCCGTTGCCTTCATGGGAATGGATATGGGCATTGAAGCAAAACGCATCATTATGCGCAGCTATGGTAAGAAAGATTTGAAAGTTGACACTCCTGATGGGACGGCAAATGCTGCCAACCGTCGTGTGGTTGTTACTGTAGAAAGTAAGTAACTTTGTCTAACTAATATGAGGGACGGCGTACTTAAAGTTACGCCGTCCCTTTTTCTATTTTTGGAGAAATCTCATGATCAAAGTCATTACGTTAGTTCTCGCATCTTCTTTTTTATTGTTCGGTTTAACTGCCTGTGATCCCGAAGTTGGGAGTAAGGATTGGTGCTTGGCGATGAAAGAAAAGCCTAAAGCAGATTGGTCGGCGAATGAGGCGGCAGATTTTGCAAAGAACTGCGTTCTAGCGTCAGACTAAAAAAACAGTCATATCAATCAAAGAAGCCGCCGGGATTTCCTTCAGGCGGCTTTTTTATTCGATAAAGAAATTCGAGCTGTGGCGGGCTAATAAAAAATATACGGACTTAGCTTTAAAAACAGCCGTGATGTTATTCTCCATAGTTTTAGATGCGATTGAGTCATGATTAGGATCAATCGAATGAAATATCTTCATTTCGCATGAACTTTCCCGTTTTCGATAAACAGGCGGTCTGATATATAGGTCACGTCGCGCCCGTAGCTCATCAGGATAGAGCGTAAGATTCCTAATCTTGAGGTAGCAGGTTCGAGTCCTGCCGGGCGCACCATTCATCAAACCGATCATGGTTAAAAGTCTGCAGTGATAGACAGCAGATATTAATTGCGCCAAACGGTTGGACGCTTGCCCTATCTAGCCAATTGATTTTTTGACTGGCGGTAAGTCGACAAAATCACCTGGTCTTTTCTCAGCATTGGCTTTCATTGCTTCAAATATTTCTTCACGTTGAAGCATGCTGGCGTTCCATATGGCGATATAATCGAGGCTATCTGCAATCGTATGATCTCTTGAGTAATTCATCATTCTTTTGCAGCCCGCAATTGCAAGCGGTGCTTTGCTGGCAATATCCGTCGCGACAGCCATGACATTCTTCATCATTTCTGCCTGATCTGCGTACACTTTATTGATCAAACCTGCATCTTTGGCTTCGGTTGCTGGCATCCGGCGACCCGTATAGGCTAACTCACGGGCGATGCCGTCAGCAATTAATTTGGTGATGCGGGGAAAAGTTCCGACATCTGCTGTCATGCCGATATTAGTTTCGAAAATGGTGATAAAGGCATCCTCCGTCGCATATCTCATATCGCAGGCTGTAATCAAGTCAACGCCGCCGCCGATGCAGCCGCCCTGGATGGCTGCAATTACGGGTACGCGACATTCTTCAATGGACGTAAAGGTATCCTGCATGTTCTTTACAGCGGCATAAAAATCAGATCCGGCGCGAATGCGCGCAGCCCGTTGCTCCTTGGGATCGTCGCTCTCTGTTTTCATAAACGAGCTAACGTCCAGACCCGAGGTAAAGTGAGGTCCGGTTGAGGAAATGACAATTACCCTTGCCTTGGCATTGTCATCAATATCTTTAATGATCTCCGGTAATTCATTCCAAAAAGCCGGGATCATGCTGTTCCTTTTTTCAGGGCGATTGAGAATGATATGGGCTATGTTATTGTCGGTTTGAACATCGAAGCAGGTATAAGTCACGGGATTATTCCTTTCTCACAAAAGAGCCGTTTGTTTCTTCTATTATTAGGCTATTTCCACCTATAGATCAAAGATGTTTTACCTTTGATCTGAGTTCCAAAAGGGGTGAAATAAGCTCTATCCATCGATCTATTTTCTGTGTGTAGAGAGCAGTGTTTTCCGAGCACTGATCTTGCATAAAGAGCCCCCGCCGGGCTCGTTGGCTTTTCGCTTGTTGTTTGGCAGTAATTTTGTTCACATTCGTCTAGGGTATTTCATGGCAATTAGCGTTGCGCGGGCACCGTTTTTAGCACCTTATAGGGTATAATTTTCAGATGCTTGCGATAGTATGTATAAATATGAGAGCATTCAATCCGCTTAAACCGGTCGACGCCTAAAAACACCAAAAGGGAAGATGCTTATGGCGATTCAATATGATGATGGCGACAATCCGTTTGATTTTGATCATCGGTATCTGGGACCATACTATACTGAAGATCATAAGGCGTGGCGGGCCACATTGCGGACTTTCGTTGATCAGGAAATCATGCCACACGTTGATACGTGGGATGAGGCGGGAGAATTTCCCCGAGAGTTATACAAGAAGGCGGCAGAGATTGGGTTGCTTGGGATTGGGTATCCTGAAGAGTATGGCGGAACACCGGTTGATGACGAGTTTTTTCAATTGATCACCGCAGAGGAAATGTCGCGTTTAAGTGCGGGAGGAATTAACGCTAGCCTGCTGGTACATAATATTGGACTTCCGCCCATTCTGGCTATTGGCTCAGATAAGATGAAAACCAGAGTGGCGCCTGCGGTTTTGGCGGGAGAGAAAATCCATGCATTGGCTATAACCGAGCCGTCAGGCGGTTCCGATGTCGCAAACATCAAGACGAAAGCAGTCTTGGAGGGCGATCATTATGTCGTCAATGGTTCAAAGATGTTTATAACCGGGGGCATGCGTGCCGACTATTATACTGTTGCGGTCCGAACGGGCGGAGACGGCCGCGGCGGAATTTCCTTGCTGCTCATCGAACGGAATATGCCGGGTTTCACGCGGACATTGTTAAAAAAGCAGGGTTGGTGGGCGTCAGATACCGCGGCACTTTATTTTGACGATGTGAAGGTTCCGAAAGAAAACCTCATTGGCGAGGAAAATAACGGTTTTATTGGAATTATGACTAATTTCAATAATGAACGATTATGGATGGCTGCAAGCTCAAATGGACTGGCGCGAGTTTGCATGGAAGATGCCATTGCCTGGGCGCGTGCGCGTTATACTTTTGGAAAAAGGTTGGCTGATCATCAAGTAATACGGCATAAAATTGCAGAAATGGCGCGCAAAATTAATGCAACACAAGCTTATTTGGAGCAATGCGCTTTGCGGGTTCAAGCCGGGGAGAAACCTGTCGCGGATCTGTCCTTGCTGAAAGTGCAGTCAACATTGACCATGGAATATTGTGCGCGAGAGGCGATGCAAATTCTTGGCGGGGCTGGATATATGCGCGGTTGCCGCGTTGAGCGGATATATCGGGAGGTTCGCGTAATGGCTATTGGTGGCGGTTCAGAAGAAATAATGAGAGATCTTGTCGCCCGGCAAATGGGTATTTAGGAATAAAATAAGAAAAATTGGGAGAGAACATTATGGCTGTATTGCACTACGATTGGCTTGAAGGACATGCGAATAGGGTCCCTGAAAAAACTGTGTGGATTGACCTGCACTCCAACCGATCCTTTACATATGCACAAGCGAACGATCGCAGTAATCGGTTGGCGTTCCACCTGCAAAATAATTGTGGAATTGAAAAAGGAGATCGCGTCGGTGTTCTGGCAATGAACTCCACAGATATGTTCGAAATACAAAGTGCCTGCGCGAAAATAGGCGCTATATTTCTACCGCTAAATTGGCGCCTAACTGTATCGGAGCTGGAGTTTATCATAAATGATGCGGCACCTACAATTATGATCCATGACAGCCAATTCAACAACGTAATAACTGAACTCAAGGATAAAACTAGTTTTAATCAATCGTTGGAAACCAGCGGTGGTGGCGGAGATACAGCCTATGAAGCTGCAATTCGCGATGCTGAATCAAAACCCAACCTGGTTGAAGTAACCCACGATGATGTCTGGACAATCATGTATACCTCCGGAACAACAGGGTTGCCGAAAGGAGCTATTAATACTTATGGCATGACTTTTTACAATGCGGTGAATATGGGCTTTCCAATGGGGTTTACGCCCGATGCTGTAGCCCTCACCATTTTACCACTTTTCCATACGGGTGGTTTGAACTGTTACAGTTCGGTTGCGCTGTATGTGGGGGGCACCACTTTGGTCATGCGCGCATTCGATCCTGCAGAATGCTTGCGGTTAATTGATGATGTGGAAGTCGGTCTTTCTCATTTCTTCGGCGTGCCGGCAAACTATCTGTTTATGAGCCAGCACCCGGATTTTGTTACAACAGATTTTTCCAGGTTAGTATGTGCTGGTATTGGTGGCGCTCCGACGCCTGTTCCGTTGCTTGAAACTTATGAGACACGAGGTATTGCGCTGCAGCAAGGCTACGGTATGACGGAAACCAGCCCTACCGTTCTTGTTCAAGATGCTGCGATGGCTACCGGAAAACCAGGGTCTACCGGAAAGTTGGCCATGAACACGCAGGTTCGTGTGGTGGGTGAATATGGAGAAGATGTGGCGCAGGGCGAGACTGGAGAATTGTGGGTAAAAGGGCCGAATATTACCCCTGGATATTGGAACCGTCCAGAAGCCAATGCGGAAGCTATTACAGATGGTTGGCTTCATACGGGGGACGCGTGTCGCGTAGACGAAGAAGGCCATTATTATATCGTTGACCGTTGGAAAGACATGTATATATCTGGCGGAGAGAACGTCTATCCGGCGGAAGTTGAAAGCATCCTGTTTAAAATGAAGGAAATTGCCGATATTGCCATTATTGGTGTTGCTGATGACCGTTGGGATGAAGTCGGGTGTGCAGTAGTTGTTAAGGCGCCAGGGTCCGATATGTCAGCTGATGATCTGCTTCTTTACTGTCAAGATAAATTGGCTCGTTTCAAGATTCCAAAACATGTCTTATTCATGGATGAATTGCCGCGTAATGCGACGGGAAAAGTACTCAAACGTGTCTTGAAAGATGATATTGGGGATCTCCGATAACACAAGCTAAAACGACTTTACTTAAATAATTGTTCTTTTTAATTGATGATGATGTAATAATGAAAATCATCAATTGAAATAATGGGGGTGAATAAATGTCGAAATTTTTGATTGTCCTTTCAGCAGTTATATTTCTTGCGGCCTGTGGCAGTAACGAGCCAGCGACAGTTACTAATAAAACCGTCGGACAGGAGTTGACTGATCTAAAGAAAGCGTATGACACTGGTACTATTTCTAAAGACGAATATGAAGATCTGCGTGAAGCTATTCTAGATAAAAATAGCTAGAATTCTTTAATCGTTTTTGCCAAGCCTGGATCGCTTGTCTACGTCGCGTAGACTAGCTTTCCCAATTGTAAAGGAGCGGTTCCTTTCTGGTAAAACGGGCAACGGCATCTTTGTTGTAATCAGTATTGAAGCATATGTCTTGTGCGGAGGCTTCCATTTCTAATATTGATTGGGAATCTAGATCCAGGGATTGATTGGTAATTCTTTTCGTCAACGCGAAGGCTTTTCCGCTGGCTAGTTGAAGTCGCTTTGCCAAAATTTGTGCAGCATCTAAAAGCTCGTCTTTGGGATGAATTTCAAAAGCAATCCCGATTTCTTTTGCTTCTTCCGCTAGAACAGGGCGGCCTGTATACATGATTTCTTTGGCTCGCTGCATACCGATCATGCGGGGCAGCACATACATTATGCCGCAATCTGGAACGGCACCAATACGACAGAATACGGAACAGAAGCGTGCTGTTGGCGAACAAAGAATAAAGTCCGCACAGAGCGCGAGCGAAAAGCCGCCGCCATATGCTGCACCATCAACTGCCGCGATAACAGGTACCTCTATGTTCCGAAGGCGCTGTATCCAGTCATTGATGGCGTAAATTCGTTTGCGGTAATCTGCTCCTGGTTCGCCTTCTTTCGGCTGGTTTTTGAGCATGCCCTTGATATCGCCGCCGCCGCTGAAACTTCCGCCGCTTCCGGTTAGAATAACCGCATCAATATCTTCCCGGTTGGTGATTTCCGTGACAAGCCCAGCAAGGTAATCCTGTAATTCTTGGGTAAAAGCGTTCCGCCTCTCCGGACGGGTCATGGTAATTGTGGCAATTCCCTCGACAACATTCATCTCTGCGACATTATTTTCTGGCATTACTTCTTCCCTTTATTTTGTTCTTCGCAGGTTAGGGCCGTAAAACAAACCAACCGGCAAAAGCCGGTTGGAAGAATGTCTCGGCGATCTGAAAGCGAAAAGCTAGGCGCCCTCTTTCCCAACGATTGTTAGTGAACAGACATTTTGATGAGGGAATCCGCCCAGGTTATGCGTCATCCCAAATACCGGTTCCTCACTCCGTTGTCGATCACCGGCTCGTCCATTCATTTGTAAGTACATTTCATAGATCATTCGCAATCCCGAAGCGCCGATTGGATGGCCAAAACACTTAAGGCCGCCATCAATCTGGCACGGTATTTCTCCGTCTGCGTCAAAGAAACCATTCATAATATCGTTTACAGCATTTCCTTCTTCAGAAATGAACAGATCTTCCATTGTTACCAGTTCGGTAATTGAGAAGCAGTCATGGACTTCAAACAAGCTAATCTGATCGCGGGGCTTTGTTATGCCAGCTTCCTTATAGGCCCGGTTGGCAGCCGCCCGTGTCGTGACAAAATGGCTGCCGTCCCAAGAATTATGCTGTGCTTCGCGACCATTTGAAGCAGATAGCTGCATCGCCTTGACGGTGACCAGATCTTTCTTGCCGAGAGCTTTGGCAATTTCCGGCGTCGTCACAATCGCACAAGCTGACCCATCGCTAACGCCGCAACAATCGAAAAGACCCAAAGGTTCAGCGATCATCGGTGCATTCATAACTTTTTCTTCATTGATCTGGTTGCGAAGATGAGCTTTTGGATTTCGCGATCCGTTGTCATGGCTTTTGACCGATATATGGGCCATGGCCTTTTTCATATCTTCTTTGCTAACGTCGTGCTTGGCAGAATAGGCTGACGCAAGCTGGGCAAATGAACCAGGTGCAGAGGCATTGGCCCAGAACATGTCATTGACGGACCCTCTGTTTCGTTGTGGCAAACCGCCATATCCCGTGTCTTTCAGTTTTTCAACACCAAGGGCTAACGCGATGTCACAGGCACCTGAAGCAACGGCATAAACCGCGCCGCGAAAGGCTTCTGATCCACTGGCACAATAGTTCTCGACACGAGTGACGGGGATATTAGGGAGACGAAGGGCCATAGAAAGCGGGACAGCGGATTTTCCAACATGCTCTTCTTCTATACCCGTTCCAAACCAGGCCGCATCGATTGAACTTTTCTCTATGCCAGCATCTTCGAGAGCTTCAATGAAGGCCTCGATCATAAGATCTTCAGCATTGTCATTCCAGCGTTCGCCAAAGCGCGAGCAACCCATGCCAAGAATTGCTACTTTATCTTTGATTCCTGAGGCCATTGTTATTCTCCTTTTTGTGTAGCGGCTACGGGAGTCGCTTTCCAGAAATAGCGCCTAAACCCACGCTTATTGTCATAATCTTTAACGCGGAAGACCATTCGCATCGCCATACCTACTTCAACATCCGATTCAGGCGAGATATCAGTAAAATCGCTCATTAACCGTCCGCCTTCTTCAAACTGAACCATGCCATAATAAGCCGGCGGGTCCGGAGAGTATGTTAGCCGGTCTGCGGTGAACGAATTAACTCGGCCAATGCGATCGGCAAACGGATAGTCTTCCTGGGTATGGACTGCTCCGCAATTTTCGTTCACGCACATATTGCTCTTTGGAAACTGAGCCGTGCCGCACTGGGTGCATTTGCCGCCCAGCATTCTTTGCGCCATGTTCTTGTTTCGGTACAAAGTCGTCAAACCGGTTTTTTTGTCGGTCTCAGCTCGAATGCCTCGCTCAAGATTGATTAAATCGTGAAAGGCCAAATATTTGTTATAGTTTGTCTCTGCATATCGCCGAGCGAGGTAACCTGTGATGCCCATTCGTGGAGCTAAATTGGCGATTTCATCGGTAACTTCAAACAATAAAGCGTCACTGCCTTGTCCAAAGCTTGCCACCAGTATTTTATCACCTGCTTTGTTATTTTGCAGCGCCTGAGCCAACATGACCATGGAATGCGCGGTACCAGTTTCCCCGCAATTGGCTTGCAGGTTGTCGGCAACAGACGCTTCAGGAAAGCCCATTTGTTTTGCCAGGGTTGCGGCAATACGCTTTGCTGCAACTGGAAAGCAAAATGTTGTAATTGTTGATGGATCTACACCACTTTGATCCAAAACGGCGGCAATCGCTGCGGGGACGATTTTCAAGTATCCTTCGTCACGGACCCAACGCTCTTCCCAACTATAGTCATACGCTTCGCCTTCGCCGCGGAAATGATCGACGAAGTCAACGGCTTCAGTATGGCTGGCAAGCAGTTTGGCTATAACCTTACCCTGGCCAACAAGAAAAGCTGCAGCTCCATCACCAGAAGTGAATTCCAACGGACTTGCAGCGCGGGTTTCGCGTTTTTCAGCCGTTGTATAAAGAACAGGATCAGCACTTCCTTTAGCCACCTGTAGCGCGAGCGAGAGCCCGGCGCTGCCGGCGCGTTGGGAGGATGAGAAATCCATGGTCTGAAGGCCGGATTTCAAATTGAGAGCGTCTGCAACAATCCCGGCATTTTGCCGATCGCTAAATGGAAAAGTAGTGGACGCCATATAAACGGCAGAAATTACATCGCGATCCGTATCGCCCAAACAGTCCCGGGCCGCCTCAACAGCCATTGTTACGCTGTCTTCGTCCCAGTTCGCCATTGCTCGTTCACCTTTCGCAAGGCCATTTAGTCCGGGATTAAACCAGCTATGTGCTTTCGCAATTTCGCTGCGCTGTAATCGGCTTTGGGGAATGTATCCACCATAGGCCAATATTCCTACATCCATCTCTTTCGGCTCCTTTTATTCATTATTCTTAGTGCCATTTTATGTTATTCGATGCGGACAAATGCTCATCATTTGTTGCATCTAACCCATGTAATGTATGGGCGCAGTCTAGATTGTGTCTCCGGCAAACACCAGAATTTTTGGCAATTAAACATCCTGATATCTGAGCTCAAAGCTCTGATTCTATTTGGCGAATGTTTTCCATGTAACTGGAATTTGCCATTCGTAATTACAATTTGATACATTCATTCATGAATGATAGTGTTGATTTGAAAAAAAAGCAATCCTCTTTTGAGAGGTCGCTGCTATCCTGATGAACAACAAGACAACAGTAAGTTTGACCTGAGACAAGATCTAGAAATATATAGCGTGAATTTTCGGCGAAAGGCTGTTGTCCAGTCCCTTTTTTCTAACTCTATTCGTATATTCATGTTATCAAGAATTAATAAAAATGAATAAAAACCGGGGGCCCCGAATGACTGCCTTTGCGTCCAAGATCGTAACAACTTCCGACACTTTTTCTACGAACCGGCAAGAGATGCTGTCTCTAATAGATGACCTTCATACATTGAAAGATAGAGCTAAGGATTTGTCGGAACGGCGCCGTCCTATTTTCGAACAGCGCGGACAATTAACGCCAAGGGAACGTATTGTGCGATTGCTGGATCCTGGAATGCCGTTTCTCGAACTGTATGGTCTGGCAAATTATATGGTGGACACGGATGATCGAGAGAAAAGTATTCCCGGCGCCAGTTCCATTACAGGTATCGGTTTTATCAATGGTGTTCGCTGCATGATTTGCGCTAGTGATAGCGGAATTAATGCGGGGGCCATGACACAGAAATCCGGTGAGAAACTTCGCAACTGTCAGGACATGGCGATTGATAAAAAATTACCTTTCGTCCATTTGGTTGAAAGTGCCGGTGCGAATTTGTTGAAGTATCAAGTGGAATCCTGGGCATGGGGCGGTGGCGGATTTCAACGCCTGGCTAAATTGAGTGCTGCGGGCATTCCAACTTTTGTTGTTCTGCACGGGCCGTCGACGGCTGGTGGTGCCTATCTTCCTGGCATGAGTGATTACGTCATCGGGATTAGGGGGCGTGGCCGGGCGTCTTTAGGCGGTGCCGCGTTGGTGCGGGCAGCCACAGGAGAAATTTCTGATGAGGAAGAACTAGCTGGATCGGAAATGCATGCGACGACCACGGGGCTGGTTGAGTATTTAGCAGAAGATGACGCGCACGGATTACTAATCGCTCGCGATATCGTGGGGCGGCTTGATTGGAATAAGAACTGTGTCCGGCCAACGGCTGAGACCTTTGAAGAGCCGATTTACGATCCTGATGAAATTGCAGGCGTTGTTCCAGTAGATTATCGAAAACCTTATGACGTTCGGGAAGTGGTCGCTCGATTGGTGGATGGCTCTGAATTCGATGAGTTCAAGCCTCGCTACGGATCCACACTCGTCTGTCTGCAGGCAAGTATTTTCGGTCATGCGGTCGGTATTGTTGGTAATAATGGTCCTATTGATCCGGACAGCGCCGCCAAAGGAGGCCAATTTTTCCAACTTTGTGACCAAGCAGATATTCCGATCATTTTCCTCAATAATATCACTGGTTATATGGTCGGTAAGGAGTATGAACAGCGCGGAATGATCAAGCATGGATCAAAAATGATTCAGGCTGTCGCCAATGTTCGGGTGCCGAAGCTAACTCTCTATATTGGCGCGAGTTTTGGCGCTGGTAACTATGGAATGGGTGGCTTTGCGTATGAACCAGATTTTCTTTTTGCCTGGCCAAACGCTCAAACGGGCGTGATGGGTGGCGAGCAGGCTGCAACAACCATGGAGCAGGTGGCGCGCGGCGTAGCAGAACGCAAAGGTCTGGAAGTCGACGAAGATGCCTTTGCTGCCCAGAAAGTGCGCCTCATACATCATTTTGATAGTCAAGCAGATGCCTTTTATACATCCGGTAGATTATTGGATCAGGGCGTAATTGATCCGAGAGACTCTCGAAAAGTACTGGGATTTGCTTTGCAAACATGCTGGGAAGCACGAAATCGAACCCTGCGTCCTAACAGTTTTGGGGTTGCCAGATTGTAAGGAAATTGAGCGGAAAAATAAACAAAAGAACCGAAATTGCAGGTTAGATAAAAATGAGAAACTTCCGAAACATATTAGTCGCCAATCGTGGAGAAATTGCCGTCCGTGTCATGCGCACGGCGCAAAATCTCGGCTATAGAACTATTGCCGTCTATTCTGATGCTGATGTCAATGCACCGCACGTAAAGATGGCAGATGATGCGGTTCATATCGGACCGTCCCCGGTCGGGCAATCTTATCTTGATATGGATAGAATTCTGAAAGCGGCGACAGAAAGTGGAGCGGATGCCATCCATCCCGGGTATGGTTTCCTGTCCGAGAATGCCGAATTTGCCCGCGCCTGCGATGCTGCAGGCCTTGTATTTATTGGACCAACCGCTGAGTCCATAGATTTGATGGGAAACAAAGCGGCCGCAAAACGTCGTATGATCGCGGCTGATGTACCGTGTATTCCTGGATATGAGGAGGCAGATCAATCGGACGACACGCTAATTGCGGCGTCCAAGACCGTCGGTTTTCCGATCATGGTGAAAGCTGCTGCGGGCGGTGGCGGTCGTGGGATGCGTTTGGTGATGGAAGCTGCGGGATTACAAGATGCGTTGGCCTCTGCAAGATCTGAGGCTCTCAATGCTTTCGGATCCGACGAACTTATATTGGAAAAGGCAATCTTTGAGCCAAGACATGTAGAGGTCCAAGTGTTTGCGGATAGCCATGGCAACGTTATTCATTTGGGTGAGCGGGACTGCTCTGTACAGCGGCGCCATCAGAAAGTGGTGGAGGAAGCCCCTTGTCCGGTGATGACAGCAGAATTACGGGAGAGAATGGGTGCGGCAGCAGTGGAGGCCGCTCGGAGTATTCATTACAGGGGTGCAGGAACTGTTGAATTCTTACTCGATAGCGGTGGAAAATTCTATTTTCTGGAAATGAATACGCGTTTGCAGGTGGAGCATCCGGTTACCGAACTAATCACTGGCCTTGATTTAGTGGCCTTGCAAATACGAGTTGCCGAAGGCGATTTGCTTGGCCTCGAGCAATCAGATATTTCGCTGACCGGACATGCGATTGAGGTGCGTCTCTACGCAGAGGATACAGCCCAGGACTTTCTACCCTGCACGGGGACGATATCGAAATGGGTGCCGGCAATTGGAGAGGGCATACGATTTGATAGCGGGATAGAAGCGGGGCAGGGTATTTCACCTTTTTACGACCCGATGATTGCCAAAGTGGTGACCTATGGTGAAACAAGGGAAATTGCGCGACATCGGTTAATCGATGCGCTCAAGGAAACAGTGCTTTTTGGTCTGACGACCAATCGTGGCTTTCTAATAGATGTTTTGTCGAAAGACCGCTTTGCAGAGGGTTCAGCGACAACTGCATTTATTGCCCAAGAATTTTCCGACGATGATTTAAAAGTCAATCTCCCGTCACTGGAACAAGCGGCTATGGCTGCTGTCATCCAATATCAGTGCGAACGAGAGAAAGTGCGAGCTAAGGCGATTTTCGGCAATTCTCAGCTACAAGATTGGTCGAGCGGGGGGCGTTTATTGACGCGTTATACATATAGTTGGGGAGATGAGGCCATCGATCTTACAGTCTCGCCGATGCGCGGGGGCACTTACGATGTACGTCATGGAGATACTTCTATTCTCATTGACCTGGTTTCCATAACAAATGATACAGCAACACTCAGTGTCAATGACAGACGTCGCCGCGTGCATTACGATGGATCCCTGGACAATATACTAGATTTCTCGGAACACGGATGCACGCATCGTTTTCGTAATTCGATTGCATTTGCGCAAGATGTAGAAATCGCTGCGGGGAATGGTAGGATTGTAGCCCCTATGCATGGTACTTTGCTGGAGGTTTTTGTGCAAACTGGCGATGCTGTCAAAACAGGGGATCGGTTGGCCGTTTTGGAAGCTATGAAAATGCAACATGATATTTTAGCGGATATTAACGGTGTGGTGAGTGAAGTTGCTGCGCATGCTTCCCATCAAGTTGCCGTAGATGATTTTTTGATCGAAATAGAAGCGGCAGAATAAGTCGGATTAAATATGGTGGGAGGATATTGATGTTAGCAGAAGCTTATGACTTTAGAGATGAGAGCGAAGCTCTTTACGATCTAATCAAGCCCTTGTCAAACGCAGATTATGACAGAGTTACTTTGTTTAGGGACTGGACGATTAATGATGTCCTGCAGCATTTGCATTACTTCAATTACGTAGCAGATTTGACCTTGTCTGATGAGGACGCCTTTGTACAAACTTATACAGAATTAAAAGGTTTGCAGGAAAAATCCGGATCTCTGGTTAAGGCAACAGATGAAATGCTTAAGGGTCTGAATGGGATTGCACTCCGCGACGCTTGGCATGATTATTATCACAAAATGGCAGACCGTTTTTACGCCGCTGATCCAAAACAACGTCTAAAATGGGTTGGTCCTAGTATGAGCGCAAGAAGCAGTATCTCTGCAAGATTGATGGAAACCTGGTCTCATGCTCAAGAAATATATGATTTGCTGGGGACTGAACGGCGAGATGAGGATCGGATCAAAAGTATAGTCGTTATGGGGATTAATACCTTCGGCTGGACATTTATCAACAGAGAAGAAACAGTTCCTAACAACGCCCCTTATGTGAGGCTATTTGCACCCTCTGGAGCAATTTGGGAATGGAATGAAGGCAATTCTGCCGATTTGATTGAGGGCGATGCTGCGGAATTTTGCCAGGTCGTCACGCAAACTCGCAATATTGCCGATACCACTCTAAAAGTAACCGGTGATATCGCGACTCGATGGATGGCTGTTGCCCAATGTTTTGCAGGGCCCCCACGTACGCCGCCGGCTGCTGGAACACGTCACGCGTAAAAACGACAAAGAAGAGAAATAGCATTATGTCAGCACTCGAAAAGTACCCAAATCTATTTGCACCGCTGGATCTGGGGTTCACCCAGTTGAAAAACCGCGCGCTGATGGGATCCATGCATACCGGATTGGAAGAGCTCGAAGGCGGTTTTGAGCGCATGGCACCGTACTTTGCGGAACGCGCGCGCGGCGGTGTTGGCATGATCATCACTGGTGGCATTTCTCCCAATCTAGAAGGCGGTATGGGGGCCAAGCTTTCAACAAAAGAAGAGGCGGCTCAGCATCGACTTATCACGGAAGCAGTCCATGATGCTGATCCAGATGTGAAAATATGTATGCAGATTTTGCATATGGGGCCACTCGCCCGCAACAAAGGGGCTGTGGCACCGTCGGCAATACGGTCTCGGATTTCGCCTAATACGCCCAACGAATTGGATGAAGCCGGCATTGAAAAGCAAATTGCCGATATGGTGAATTGCGCTGAAAGAGCTCAAGAAGCGGGCTACGATGGGATCGAAATGATCGGATCTGCGGGGTATCTTGTCAGTACTTTTCTTGTTGAAAAAACCAATCAACGGGTCGATCAGTGGGGTGGATCCTATAAAAACAGAATGCGTTTTCCACTTGAGCTTATGCGCCGCATTCGTAAGGCCGTCGGGCCGAACTTTATTCTCGTCTTTCGGATTGCGGCCATGGACATGTTGCAAGGCGGCATGTCGTGGGATGAAGTTGTCACCTTGGCCAAGGAGCTGGAAGCGATTGGTGTAAATATAATTAGTACCCATTTCACATGGCATGAAGCGGCTGTTCCGACCATCGCGACCATGGTTCCGCGAGCTGCTTTTGCGGGCGTAACGGGTAGGTTGCGTAAGGAGCTGAGCATTCCTACTATTACCAGTAATCGAATTAATATGCCGGACGTTGCAGAAGCTGTTCTTGCCAAAGGGGATGCGGACATCGTCTCCATGGCCCGACCAATGTTAGCCGACGCGGATTTTATGCGAAAAACGGCGGAAGGTCGTGAAGACGAGATCAATACTTGTATTGCCTGCAATCAAGCGTGTCTTGATCATACTTTCGGCGGACATCAGGAGGTGAGTTGCCTGGTGAACCCGCGCGCCTGCCATGAAACCACGCTGAAATATGAGAAGACTGAAAATCCAAGAAATATCGCGATCATTGGAGCTGGCCCTGCCGGTTTGGCTTACGCTGATGTTGCTTCCCAACGTGGTCATAAGATTTCAATTTATGATGCCTCTACTGAAATCGGAGGACAATTTAATCTTGCGAAACAGATACCGGGCAAAGAAGAGTTTTACGAGACGCTACGATACTTCAATCGGATTATTGAGAAACGGAAAATATCTCTACATCTAAATACGTTTGTAGATAAAGAGATGTTGTTGGCACAGGGGTATGATGATGTAATTGTTGCGACAGGCATTACGCCGCGCGTCCCAGACATTGAAGGGATCACTCATAAAAAAGTGGCGAGCTACATCGATGTCATCAACGGTAAAGTTCCCGTAGGGAAAAAAGTCGCGATAATGGGAGCCGGAGGTATCGGATTTGACGTGGCCGAGAAAATTATGCATTCCGGTAAATCAGCGTCACTTGATATCGACATTTTTGCCAGGGAGTGGGGCATTGATTTTGAGAACCATCCGCGCGGTGGTGTAACTGATGTTGAGCCTGTGGTCGAAGCGGCTGATCGAGAGGTAACGCTATTGCAGCGGAAAACAACACCAGTCGGGCGTGGCCTTGGTAAAACGACAGGATGGACGCATCGTATTGCACTGGCCAGACGCGGCGTAAAAATGATCAATGGTGTTGAGTATTTAAAAATTGATGACGATGGATTGCATCTGCGGATCAACGATCAATATGACATTTTAGACGTGGATACGGTAGTCATATGCGCAGGGCAGACGCCAAAACGAGAGCTCTATGATCAACTGGTAGAAGAGGGGGCTTCTGCCCAACTGGTCGGTGGCGCGTATGAGGCCATGGAACTTGATGCAAAGCGCGCAATAAATCAGGCGAGTTATCTTGCCGCAGCTATTTAGATTTTAGCTCATCCAAGACCTTGTAGCCGGGCGGCATCAGATCGTAGTTTTTCTGGGCCTCCCCATGTCGCGCGGTTAAAGCCAATGCGTTTAAACCAGAAATGTAGGCCCATCAAGTCGGTATACCCCATACCCCCATGGACTTCCGTTGCGGTACGCGCAACAAACCGACCGACATCGTCCATTTGTGATTTTGCGAGCAACGCGGACAGCAAAGCATCTTCTTCACTAGCGTCAAAGGCATATGCGGCATACCAAATCAATGCCTGACACGGTTGGAGTTCTGCCGCCATCTCTGCGCACATATGTTTGACGGCTTGGAAGGAACCGATCGTCCGGTCGAACTGTTTGCGTTCTTTTGCATAGGCCACGGCCTGCCGTAACATCTCCTCGCCCGCACCGAAGCTTTCTGCGGCTAAGATGGTCCGACCCGCTGCTAGCACACGTTCAATTTTGTCAGGCGTTGAATTTCGAAGCGTAGACGCTTGCACATTTTGAAGGGTCAGCTCGGCAACCGGGCGCGTGCCATCGATGGTTGGAAGATGGTTGATTTCCAAGCCTGTTGACTGCGCATTGACCAAATGAAATTCTTGTTGGCGATCAGCGATGATAAATGCATCAGCATCACTGGCATCCATGACGAAAGAAGCCGTGCCGGTAAGAGATCCGTTTTCGGCTGTTATGCCGGAGCCTCGCCGTGCGCCGCTAGCCAGCTCTGAAATCGCGATGCCGATCCGCACGGTACCATCAGCAAGTCTGGGCAGCCATTCAGACTTTTGGCTCTCATCTGCCATCAGCATGATTGCCAATGGCGCGATAACGGCTGTTCCAGCAAACGGCACAGGAGCTGCTGATCTCCCCAGTTCCTCTGCAACAACGGTCGCCTCAATCAGACCAAGGGCCGCACCACCATATTGCTCGGGAATCAGAAGGGCAGTCATGCCAAGGCTAACCAGCTCTTGCCATAAGGCAGCGTCAAAAGGCGCGTCGCCCGTGCTAATGCGGCGGATGCTGTCGAGGGTTACATTTCGTTCAAGGGTACCGCGAAAACTATCCTGTATCATGAGCTGTTCTTCAGAGAGGCCAAAATACATTTTATAAACCTTTCTGAACGCGAGGTTCTCGCGGCATGTCGAGCCCGTGTTCCGCGATGATATTTTTTTGAATTTGTGCTGTGCCGCCTCCGATTATGAGACCAAGATCATACATATACCATTGCTGCCAGATGCCATCTTCCGCCACCGACGGAATGCCATCATATAAAACACCAACTTCGCCTAAGGCATCAATGGCCAAGGCGTCGAGTTGATGATTTAATTCACAGCCTAAAAGCTTGCAGACCATATCTCCAAGTCCGGGAGGCTTGCCATCTTCGGAGCGGGTCAAAAGGCGCATTTCATGAAGCCGCATACTTTGAACCTGGGCCTGCAGAGAGATGAACCGATCTGTCAGAATTTTATTTTCCCAAAGTGGGCGACCATCGAGCGTTTCTTTCTTGAGTAGCCTAGAGATCTTATTGAGCCGTTCTATCGAACCGTTAGCGTTTGAGAGCATGCCGCGCTCATGCTTAAGTGTACTATTGGCGACTTTCCATCCATTTCCTCGTCCGCCGACGACAACGGATTTTGGTACTCGAACATTTGTGAAAAAAACTTCGTTGAAGGACGGATGCCCGGTCATTGTTTGTAAGGGCCGCACTTCAATTCCTGGTGTATTCATGGGGAAGATCAGGTAACTGATTCCTTGGTATTTAGAGGCATCAGGTTCCGTCCGCACGAGGCAGAATATCATCGGCGTGATATGTGCAGACGAGGTCCAGATTTTCGACCCATTGACCAGAAAATCATCACCGTCTTCTACGGCGTTTGTCTGTAAGCTGGCCAAGTCCGAGCCCGAGTTTGGTTCCGAGTACCCTTGGCACCACATAATGTCCCCTCTTATTGTCGGGCCAATCCAGGTTCTCTTCTGTTCCTCAGTTCCATGTTCCAGGAGCGTCGGTACAAGCATGGAAATGCCCTGACCATAAAGCCCTTGTGGCATGCCAGCGGCAAAAAATTCGTCGGCGATAATCCGGTTCTCAAGAATGTCAGGCTCGGCGCCAAAGCCGCCATACGTTTTTGGCACGGTGCGGCTTGCATATCCTTTTTCGACCAGTAATTTTTGCCAGGCTTTGACAGCCTTGGAGTAAGGTCGTGGGGACAATCGATAAGAATGCGTGGTTTCTGAAGGTGCAATATTTTTATGGGCGTCCAGAAACTGTCGCATTTCCTGACGAAAAGCATTGTGTTTTGCGCTGTCGTTTAGATCCATAGTGATAAACCTCTAATCTTCGACATAAGTAAAACGCGTCATGACGGAGATATTCCCATCAATTTCGTAATGACTTTCAACATGACTTCGTCGGCGCCACCGCCAATGGAAGTCAGGCGGAAGTCGCGAAATCTCCGGGAAATGGACGATTCCCAGACATAACCCTGCCCTCCCCAATACTGAAGGCAGCTATCCATAACCTCGCGCTGCAAGCGGCCAACTTTGAGCTTCGCCATGGACGCCAGTTTGGTAACGTCTTCGCCGGCGACATATCTTTCAACCGCGTGGTAGGTAAGGGCGCGTAACGCCTCAACTTCTGTCTGCAGCTCCGCCAGACGGTAATTTACAACCTGATTATCGAGAATGGACTTGCCGAAGGCTTTTCGCTGCCGGGTATATTCTATGGTCTCGTTGATGGCCTCTTCCATGACACGTGGGCCACGGGCGGCGGCAAACAGTCTTTCTTCCTGGAACTGCTGCATTTGATAGATAAATCCCTTCCCTTCCTCTCCTATACGGTTGCTCCGGGGAACGCGGACATCGTCGAAGAAAAGTTGCGCCGTATCCGAGGACATCATGCCAATTTTTCGAATTTTATGTTTTGTTATACCTGGGCTATCCATGGGAATAATGATTAAGGTCTTGTTCTTGTGTGCGGGACCATCACCCGTATTTGCAAGACAGCAAATCCAGTCTGCTTGCAAACCATTGGTAATATACATTTTTGAGCCGTTTATCACATAGTCATCCCCGTCTTTGCGGGCATTAGTTCGTAAACTGGCGACGTCGGAACCAGCTTCTGCTTCCGTCACACCAATGCAGGCGACCATATCTCCTTGCAATGCCGGAACAAGATACTCTCGGCGTAAAGCATCGGAGCCATGCTGGGCCAGAGCAGGTGTTGCCATATTGCTCTGTACGCCAATCCCCATGGCGACACCGCCGCAATTTATATATCCGAGGGCTTCAGAAGAGACAGCTTCGTATGAGTAGTCCAGTCCACTGCCGCCAAATTCTACCGGTTTGCTGATCCCAAGAAACCCCATATCTCCCATTTTTTTGAAGAGTTCATGGGCTGGAAACATTTCTGCTTCCTCCCATTCATCGACGTAGGGGTTGATTTCGGCTTCGATAAATTTTCTGAGGCTGTCTGATAGCTCGCGGTGTTCTTGGGTGAATTGCATGTTAGTATTCCACCTTCTGGTCCAGGGGATGTGCTAAATGAGTTCAGCATATCGCATATTTGGATTGTCTTTTTGTTGAAAAAATACTAACATTCATGAATGAATGTTTCAATTGATAAATTGTTTGCGTAGGAATCGTGGTCTACGCCAAGTAATGGCAGACCAATTTAAAAATAGGAATCGATACCGATGGTAACGATGGCTGAGACAAGTAGCACAGGGCGAAAGCGGCAAGAAGAACGTCGCATGGAAACGCGGGCGAAGCTTGTGGATGCAGCAATAAAGTTGCTCTATGAAAAAGGTGCATCTCAACTCACGACGCAAGACGTCGCCCGCGAAGCAGGTATGACCCGTGGCGCTATCCAGTATCATTTTGACAGCCCAAAATCTCTTCTTGTTGCCAGTATTAATGAAATTGCCGCTCGACTAGTCGAACACCTCAATACAGAACAATTAAAACAACTACCGTTGCAGGAAAGATTGGATCGGGTTTTTGATGAATATTGGCGGGGCTTTCAGGGCGAAGCATATACTGCCTTTATGGAAATCACCCTGAGAGGTCGAAATGATCCAGAGTTTAGTGCTGCGATAACATCGGCACTTGAAGAACTGGAACGGCAACGGGCTCTGACATGGCAGGAAATTTTTGCAGATACAGGCCGGGATTTAGATGAAATAATCTCATGGCGGTCGACGCTGATGATCACGTTCCGTGGATTAGCTCTGACGAGGATAATTGCCGGGGATAGTGAAAAACTCTCTCCCCAAGTAGAACGGTTTAAAGATATGTTTAAACAATATCTGACCGCTTCTTGAATTTCTCCGCTAAATTAAAAAGAAAGAGCATAAAATGCCGGATCTACCAAAATGTGAATTTCTGCTTTTGGATGTGCAAGGGCCACGGTTAAATCTCACGTTCAATCGACCTGAGCAGCGGAATGCCATCAATAGCCAGATGGGCGAAGAATTCGCGGCCGTCGTGGAATGGCTTGCTTGCTCTGACGAAGTACGTGTCGTTATTCTGCGCGGAGCTGGAGGACATTTCTGCGCAGGAGGCGATATCAAAGAGCGACGAAATATGGCAGAAGACATCGTCACAGAAGACAGCGATCCGATCATGGAAAGAAACCGGGGAGCTGGGATGGCTTTCTTACGGTTTGAAAACCTTCCACAGACAACCATTGCTGTCGTGGAAGGGTCTGCTTTTGGCGGTGGCATGGGATACGCTTGTCTCGCGGATATCACGATTGTGTCAGAGACGGCAAAAATGGGCATGCCGGAAACGACCCTCGGCGTTGCGCCGGCGCAAATCGCGCCTTATGTGGTGAAAAGGATTGGCCTTACTCGCGCACGGCAGCTGGCCTTGACCGCTGAACGGTTCGGCGGCGATAAAGCTTACGAATATGGCATAGCGCAATATCTCTGCAGTGACGATGATCTTGGCAAGACGCTAGAAGATGTGGTTGCTAAAGTCTTGAAATGCGGCCCAATGGCGAATGCCGCAACCAAGGCCATCATGTTGAAAGTCGGATCTTTACCTGAAGAAGACATGATCCGCTTTTCCGCTGAAAATTTCTCGGTTCTAAACCGAGGGCCCGAAGGAAAAGAAGGGCAGAGGGCTTTTGCGGAAAAAAGAAAGCCTGCTTGGCAAGTAACTAGCGAAGGAGGGGAGTGATGAACAATTCTCAGACATCAAGAACTATCCGCATCGGCGGCGCCTCTGGATATTGGGGAGATTCACAGGAAGCACCGCGTCAACTGGTTCTGAAAGGCAAGGTAGATTATTTGGTATTTGACTATCTTGCCGAAGTAACCATGTCCATTCTTGTGCGCGCCAAACAGAAGGATCCAGAGGCGGGATATGCCAAGGATTTTATCGGTTTGGTGATGAAACCGCTCATTAGTGAAATTAAAACTCGAGGCATAAAAGTTGTCGTTAATGCCGGCGGTGTAAATGTTGCCGCCTGCGCGGCAGCCCTTGCCAAGGTTGCCAGTGATGCCGGTGTCTCGCTGAACATTGGAACTGTTGAAGGCGATAACCTTACGGATCGAATTGAGGAATTGCGCGGACAGGGTGTGACAGAAATGTTTTCCGGCAAGTCTATGCCTGAAAAAATGATCAGTGCGAACGCCTACCTCGGGGCATTTCCAATTGCCGCTGCCCTTGACGCCGGCGCGGAAGTCGTGATTACGGGGCGTTGCGTCGACAGTGCTGTTACTCTCGGGCCATTAATCCATGAATTTGGTTGGTCCGTCGATGAGTACGACAAACTGGCAGCGGGGAGTTTGGCAGGGCACATCCTTGAATGTGGTGCTCAAGCAACCGGCGGCAACTTCACCGATTGGAAAGATACGGTCGATGGGTGGGATGATATGGGGTACCCCATTGCTGTCTGTAGGTCCGACGGTACTTTTGCTATTACGAAACCCAGATGATACAGGTGGTATCGTCTCTAAATTCTCAGTGGGTGAACAAATTCTCTATGAAATCGGGGATCCTTCAGCCTATATCATGCCGGATGCTATTTGTGATTTCTCGAATATTACACTGACGGAAACTAAAAAAGACTGGCTGGAAATAGCGGGAGTAAAAGGCAGGGCGCCAACGGCTACTTATAAGGTATCTGGTACCTATATGGATGGCTATCGATCGACGGCCTCCACGGTTATTACTGGATTTGATGCAGTTCAAAAAGGCGAAGCTTTCTCTGCTGCGCTGATTAAACGTACCCGTCGTCTCTTTATGGAGAGAAATCTCGGAGATTACCGAGATACGGCAACTCATATGATTGGCGCGCAGACACTCTGGGGCAATAATGCCGATCAGACGTCGCCAATGGCCCGAGAAGTCATCACACAAATCGATGTTCGCCATGATGAACGGGCAGCACTTGAATTGTTTTCCAAAGAAACGACAGGTGTTGGTCTGTCCATGACAACGGGCCGCTGTTCTGCGGGTGCGGCGGGACGGCCAAAAATTACACCGGTGGTCGCTCAATTTGCTTTTTTGATCGACAAAAAATATGTCCAGGCAGACGTGTTCCTCAATGACAAGAATGTCGCGTTTAAAATACCTTTCCCTGAAACTTTCGGCGTTGTTAGGCAACAAGTTGCATTGCGGGATGCTGGGCCACCGGAAGTTAATGAAGAGCTCGTTGAGGTTCCTCTAATTTCTCTGGCCGTCGCACGCAGCGGCGACAAAGGTAACAATGCAAATGTTGGGGTTATTGCGAGGACCGAAGAGTTTTTGCCGTGGATAAAGCAAAGCGCGACGGAAGATCGGGTAAAGGACTGGTTTGGTCATGTGATCGAAGGGGATGTCACGCGATTTGACCTTCCTGGAATAGACGGACTTAATTTTTTACTGACCAATTGCTTGGGCGGCGGCGGAACCTCTACGTTGCATCTGGATAATTTGGCAAAAACATATGCTCAACAATTGTTGGCGCTTCCAATAAAAGTACCTAGTTCTCTGGCCAAAAGCCTGACATAAATACATACACAGGGATAAAAAGGAACCAATCCATGACCCATTCGCTCGAACCCATGCTCCGGCCGAAATCTGTCGCCATTATTGGGGCCTCAGATACACCGTCGCGTATTGGTGGCCGACCGATCCATTCTATGAAAACCTTGGGATACAAAGGGGATATATACCCCGTGAATCCGAAATGGGAGACCATTCAAGATCTGCCCGCGTTTGGTAAAATTCAAGAAGTCCCAAAAGGCGTGGATTGCGCCATTATAGCAGTTCCGGCAAAAATTGCTGTTCAATCAGTCCGTGATTGCGCGGACCATGGTGTAAAAAGCGCTGTGATGTTTACCTCTGGATTTGCGGAGCTCAGCGATGATGGGGCGAAAGCCCAGCGTGAAATCACGGGCATCGCTAAGGAAAGCGGTATGCGGCTGATTGGCCCAAATTGTCTGGGTGTTTTTAATGTGGACGCAGGTTGGTATGGAACTTTTACCAATGCACCAGGAATGTTGCGCTTGCCACCGGGGCCGATGGGGATTGTCAGTCAGAGTGGCGCATATGGCGCCCACGTATTTATGGTATCTCAATTGCGGGGTGTTGGTTCAAACTATTGGGTGACTACCGGAAACGAGTCTGATGTTGATGTTGCGGAAGTCATCGAATTTTACGCGCAAGCGCCAGATGTTAAAGTGATTCTCGCTTATGCAGAGGGTATGAAAGATGCCGACCGCATTTGCAGGGCGCTGGAAATTGCGCGAGATGCTGAGAAACCCGTGATATTTATGAAAGTTGGCAGTACAGATGTCGGCGCTCAAGCTGCCGCGTCGCATACAGCTTCACTTGCCGGAGCGGACGCAGTTTATGATGCTTTATTCAAACAGTACGGTGTTTATCGTGCGGAAACGACGGAAGAGTTCGTAGATGTCGCCTATGCTTGTCAGTATGGAAGATATCCAACGGGACGTAAGATCGACTTACAAACTATTTCCGGCGGAGTCGGTGTGCAGATGGCGGATGCATCTGTTAAATACGATCTGGATGTTGCGCCGTTACCAATTGCGACACAAAAGAAATTGAAGGAACTTATTCCGTTCGCAGGCGTGACTAACCCTGTCGACTTTACTGCACAAGCGTTAAATGATCCTAGTCTGATGGAAGCAAACATCAGTATGACGATTGATGAAGCGGATTTTGATGCCCATATCGTCTATATGGCGAGTGTTCCGGCGTCGCCATTCACGAAGGATATCTGCAAACAAATTTTTACGAATATCCGAGAAAAATACGCCGACGAGATCATGATGATGAGCATTATCGGGCCGGACGAAGTGGTATCTATTTATGAAGAGCTTGGTATCCCCTGCTATGAGGATCCGTCTCTTGCCGTTCGGGCGATGGCTTCATTAATGCATTTTGGTGAGGTCTTTGACAGGGGCCGTCCAGACGCACCGCCTGCGTTACCGTCGGGAGCGCTTCCTGCTCCAACTACTCCTATTGCAGAGCATGAAGCAAAACGAGTTCTAAACAGTATTGGCGTTCCGGTAACAACCGAAGATCTTGTGCAATCTAGCAAAGAAGCCGTAGCCGTTTGGCAAAAAATTGGCGGAAAAGTTGTCATGAAAATTGCATCGCCGGATATATTGCATAAAACAGAGATCGGCGGTGTTTTGTTAAGTCTGGATAGTGCGGAAGAAGTTGCCGCTGGCTATGATATTCTTATCGAGCGCGCGAAAACAGCGAAGCCAGATGCAAAAATTGATGGTGTAATCGTTGCTGAAATGGTGTCCGGCGGTGTCGAAACCGTTATGGGTGTCGTTTGTGATCCTGTTTTTGGTCCTGCTGTTATGTTCGGTCTTGGCGGAGTTTTTGTTGAAGTGTTGAAAGATGTGACATTCCGCCTTGCACCGTTTGGTGTTGACGAGGCTTATCGGATGATTGATGAAATTCAAGGCCGTGCCATGCTTGATGGCGTGAGAGGCGCCCCGCCTTCCGATATTGATGCCTTAGCTGAAGCTTTGTCGAAACTCTCAGTCTTCGCCGACGCAAATGCTGACACCATTGAAACAATTGATGTCAATCCGTTTATCGTTCTCCCGGAGGGGGCTGTTGCCGTAGATGCGTTGATCGTGCCGAAGGTGCAAATCTGATGAGGGCTTATGAAAAACTAAAAGTTGTTGATTTTACGCAAGTATTAGCGGGGCCGATTTGCACTCAAATGTTTGCGCTGCTCGGGGCAGATGTGGTCAAGATTGAAGCGCCAAAAAAAGGTGACCAACTACGAACAACGCTGACCGATCCAGAAATGGCGGCCAAACTTCTCTCTCCCGCATTTCTGACAGTAAATCTTGCCAAAAAAAGCCTCGCGCTAGATTTGAAATCGGAATCGGGACGGGAAGTTGCTTATAAGCTTGTTGATGATGCTGACGTGGTTGTTGAGAATTTCAGTCCAGGTGTCGCCAAAAAGCTCGGTATTGATTATGAAACGCTGAAAAAGCGGAAACCCGATCTGGTCTATTGTTCAATAAGCGGATATGGGCAAGTAGGACCAAGAAGTAAAGACAAGGCCTACGATTCTGCAATACAGGCCGCGTCAGGACTCTTTACGCTAAATGGCCATGAGGAAACGGGCCCGACACGTATCGGAATCATGGTAATTGATATGTTTACCGGAATTAATGCAGCGTTTGCTGTGTCTTCGGCAATTAACCGACGTCATGTTACGGGCGAGGGTCAGTATCTGGATGTCGCTATGTATGATAGCGCGCTTATGTTAGCTGCCGCGCAAATGGCAGATTTTATGGTGCGCGGCAATATTCCACCATTGCTTGGTAATGACTCGCCGACGCGGCAACCCACTGCTGGATGCTTCGAGACCCTAAACGGTAAAGTTTTGGTTGCGACTATTACGTCAGCTCAAAATGAAAGTGTGCTTGAGGCGATTGGATTGGCGCATTTATTGGAAGATCCTTTATATGCAACTTTCGAAGCCAGACAAGAGAATTTGGAATCAGGATTGGCGTTGGTTGGCGGCGCAATAAAAACGAAAACCACGGAAGACTGGCTTCAAATTATGAATGAAGCGGGTGTTGCTGTTCAAGAGGTAAGAACGTTACATGAGGCCGTCAAGGATCCACAATTGGAACATCGCGGCGTGATGGTCGATACCGGCAAGATTCAGGGTTTTGATGACGCATTGCGATTGGTTGGAGCGCCTTTTATCACCAATGTCGACGGCCCTATGACGGTGGCGGCCCCGCCAACTAAAGTGGGTCAGCATACAGCAGAGGTGCTTAGATCGCTCGGATATGCCGAGGATAAAATTGCCGAATTTCTTGCTGTAAACGGAGAGTAGTCCTATTACATATACTTGGTATTCATTTCCTTGCCGGAAACTTTAACTCTGGCAATATGTAAGGTTTCTTTTTGACACAGCATTCTAATTCAGACGACCCGATGTTCAACGTACCGCCCGCCACTATGTATATGGTCGCGGCTATTTTCATTGTTCATCTTTTAATGATGGTAACAACACAAGCGACAGAGAACTGGGTTCTGTTGAATTTTTCGTTTCGGCCAGCCGTTGTCACTGCCATTCTGGACAACCCGACCGTTCCAAATCTCTTTCATTTGTTTGTGACCCTGAACAGTCATATGTTTTTGCATCATGACTGGGCTCATATGGTGATCAATGCGGGGATGCTTCTTGCTTTCGGGACGATGGTCGAGCGCCACTTCGGACCGACCCGATTTCTTGTGTTGTATTTCCTTTCAGGGTGGTCCGGAGCAATAGCGGAGTATCTGATCGCGGAGCCAGGCCTTGATATATTTCTATATGGTGCCTCTGGCGGCGTCTTTGGTGCGATGGGGGCAACGGCGATCGTTCTATTGCCCCGTTATAAATGGCGAGGCGTTTTGATATTTGTTGCTGTCTTGATGGGCATCAACCTGCTTGTTGGGGCAACGGATCTCGGCACATTATTGGTGGGTCCGGGCGCCGGAATAGCATGGGCGGCTCACTGTGGAGGGTTTGCTGCCGGAATGTTATTGGCCTTTCTGTATACGAGAATAGGTAAAAATACACGGATTTGATCGCGGAAACGTTATTGAAATTGGCTGGTATGCTGACCAGACATTGGCTAATTATGTGGCAAGCCGTTCATGTATTGTTAAATGTAAGGAGAAAAACATGACCCTCGCACGCATTGGCCTTCATAGTTTTTTCGTTGCCGTTTTAGTCGCTCTTATGTCCTTTTCAACTTTGAGTACCGCTTCGGCCAAAAGCCTCTATTACAGCAGTTTGTTTGGAACAGCCGTAGAAGGGTATGACGTTGTTGCCTATTTCCGGCAAGGAAAACCAGTGGAGGGTACAGAGGATTTTAGTGTCGACTGGAAAGGAGCAACTTGGCAATTCTCCAGTGCAGAAAATAAAATGCTTTTCGAATCTGATCCAGAAAAATACGCTCCGCAGTTTGGGGGATATTGTGCATGGGCTGTTAGCCAAGGGTATACAGCATCAACTGTCCCTGAGGCCTGGAAGATCGTAGATGAAAAATTGTATTTAAATTATTCCAAAGGGGTGCAAAGCACCTGGGAACAAGATATTCCTGGCAACATAAAGCTGGCAGATACAAACTGGCCTAATATCAGTAAGGATTTCAAATAGGCCTGATATCGTGAAAATGAAAAGCACCCGGCTGCGGGGAAGCAATTGAACCAGGTGCTTTTCAGAAACCTGCCGTAGCAGTCTTTCGAGCTACACGATTAAGTGTCGCGCCGCCATATGGGGAATTCTTCATCTGTTGCAGGTTGATAGGTTACGGTCATCTCTGTAAAAGCTTTCAAGGAGCCCGTCAGATCCTCGCCACTTCGCAGTTCAAAAGCGTCGAAACCGCATCGCTGCATATAGAATAGCTGGTCATGGAGGACATCGCCCGTGGCTCTGATCTCACCTTTAAAGCCATATCTGTCCCGAAGCAGACGTGCCTGCGTGAAGGCTCGGCCATCTGCCATTTTCGGAAATTCCAGTACAACGAGATCCAGTCTTTCCAGATCATCCTTAATCAGCGCCACATCATCCGTATTCTTGAGGGAAACACCAAGTTTGCTATTGCGACCAAGCAACATATCTCTCGCGGCGACCCATTCCTCCAAAGGAACATAAATGTCACCCGTTGGCAAAGAATCTGAACTTTCAAGCCCGGTAAAAGGCATCCATTCGTCGTCAGCGGGCTTCCTGTCCTTGATATAGTTACCCATAGAGTTTTTCCTTAAACGGTGCTTGGCCGATCCGACGATACGTCGTAAGAAAAGTTTCTTCCGGGTCCTCGCGTTTATCGAGATAGACGGTTAAAACATCACTTATAGCATCAACAATCTGATCTGCTTCAAATGCGGGTCCAATGATCTTGCCGATAGAGGCGTCTTCGCGAGCGCTACCGCCAAGGGTCAGTTGATAGACCTCTGTGCCCTTTTTATTTACGCCGAGGATACCGATATTCGCCACATGATGGTGACCGCAGGCATTGATACAGCCGGATATATTAATACTCAGGTCACCCAAATCGTTGACGAAATCATAATCATCAAACCGATTGGTAATTTCCTGAGATATCGGAATAGAGCGAGCGGTTGCCAAGGCGCAGTAATCGAGCCCGGGGCAGGAGATAATATCCGTCACATGATTATAGTTTGGCGTTGCCAGATCCAAGTTTTTCAGCTCCAGCCAGAGAGCATACAGGTCTTTCACTTTTACGTCGGACAGAACAAGATTCTGACGATGAGTGGTCCGGATTTGGCTCAAGCTGTATTTGTCCGCCAAATCAGCGATTGCATCCATTTGATCGGCTGTCACATCGCCCGGGGGTTGATGCGCGGATTTCAAAGATAGATAAACGACGCGGTAACCCGATTGTTTGTGTAATTCTATGTTCTTATCAGCCCAACGTGCAAAATCAGGGTTTCCGAGAAGCTGGTTCTCAAATTCTCTATCCGTATCTGGCAATTCATCATAGTCTGGATCAGCAAAGAATGTTTTGATCCGGTCGATATCTTGTTCACGCAGATACAGGCCCGTAGCCTTAATCTTTTGCCATTCTTCTTCAACCAGCTCACGGAATTTTTCTTCGCCGGTTTCATGAACCAGAATTTTGATCCGGGCTTTATATAGGTTGTCGCGGCGGCCGAGCTGATTATACACACGTAAGATTGCTTCCAAGTAAGTCAGCATATCTTCTTTTGGCAGAAAATCACGAATCAACTTACCGATCATCGGTGTGCGGCCGAGGCCACCTCCAACGTAAATTTCGAAGCCTGTTTCATTCTCAGAGTTACTGACGAGGCGTAGACCAATATCATGAACGGCAACGGCCGCACGGTCGTGAATAGCCCCACTTACAGCAATTTTGAATTTGCGCGGTAGAAAATTGAATTCTGGATGAAAGGTTGACCATTGACGGATGAGTTCGCAATAGGGGCGAGGATCTTCAAGCTCATCACGTGCAACACCGGCAAGTGGATCTGAAGTTGTATTGCGAATGCAGTTTCCGCTGGTTTGAATAGCATGCATTTCGACAGCAGCCAGGTCATCCAGAATGTCCGGAACGTCTTCAAGTTGCGGCCAGTTGTATTGGATGTTTTGCCGGGTACTGAAATGGCCGTAGCCCTTGTCATATTTACGGGCAATATGGGCGAGTGTGCGCATTTGCTCCGCGGACAGCAAACCATAGGGAATAGCTACACGGAGCATGTAAGCGTGAAGTTGCAGATAAAGCCCGTTGCGAAGACGCTGTTGTTTGAACTCATCTTCGGACAATTGGCCTTTCAATCGCCGCTGAACTTGCCCGCGAAATTGCTCGACACGCTCCAGCAGCAGCTGATGGTCCTGCTCTGAATATTGATACATGGTAACCCTTAAATATTAGGCGGCTTGGCGGCCTGCGCGTACTGAGACGTCAGAAGCATTGTCCTGGGGTAAACTGACTGTCGGACCTGAGGCACGAATTTGTTCCCGCTTGGTAGCGGCAATCCACCCATTATCGGAATTAAGTACATCTATGGCATACGGTGCCACAATGATGTTTTCTTGTTCTGATTTCTCTGCGGCAACTTTGAGAGATTCTACAGTTTCATCATCCACGGCTGTTGCTCGTGCAATTTCAGACGTCCAGAAAGGAGAGCCATCTTCAAGACAAAGATACGCAACCAGACCTTCTTTTAAAAGCGACGCTGTGTAAACCTGTAATGCCATTTCTTCACTCCTTTGCGTTGTGATTGCCTCAGCAATTTTTCAACAACTGTTTTCATGTTTATAATTTAGGTATTATTTTTAATAACTCAAGATAAATGTGAATAAATTTTATATAACAGTAAAAATTTGTATTAATTTATGCCGGGTAGTGGTGCATCTCTGTTCGTATGAATGCCGCATTCTGTTTTATCTTGTCCTGCCCAACGGCCAGACCGATCGCTCTCTCCCGGCGCAACGCGTGATGTACACGGCATGCAGCCAATTGATTTAAAACCGTCAGCGACAAGCGGATGGGGCGGCAGATTCTTCGTAATAAACGCCTGCTTAATGTCAGCGGACGACCAGTCATAAAGCGGGTTCACTTTTATAAAATCGGTATCCGCTTCAATTGGCTGGAGCGAGTCGCGTGTTGAAGATTGGAAATTTTTACGTCCAGTAATCCAGCCTTTGTAACCTAAATTTCCCATATTTTTTAACTGTTTATCTAGAGGCAGAACTTTACGTAAGCTACAGCATTTGTCTGGATCAGTGGCAAACATCATGTCATTTGGGTCGAGACGTTGAAGAACGCCATCGTCTGGACGAATTACCCGAACATCTTCAAGGCCAAAATGATCAGTCAGTGACTTCTGATACCTGAGCGTTTCTCCAAACAGCCGTCTTGTATCGAGAAAAATGACAGGAATGGTGGTGTCTACCTGGGAAACAAGATCAAGTAATACCGCTGATTCTGCCCCGAAAGACGATGATAGCATAAGTTGCCCATTGAGCTCATTGCTGACCAATGCTTCTAAAAGCGCAACACCAGAAAGATGGCCATACTTGCCTCGCAATCGGGCGGCTTCTGATTCAGCGCTAAATTTTTCTGACAAAAAACTCATGATTCACCTGAGATCTACTACAACAATAAGTAACAGGTAGGAGGTATTGTCATTTATATCAAGGAAAATTGTATAAATATTTAATAACAAAATAAATTGTATAAATTAAATTCAGAGTTGATCTAATGAATCTAATATACGATAATCTGGTGTCAGGAGCAGGAAATGAATAGATATGCCTTAGTCCTAATCGTAGGTTCCTTTACTTTCTTCGTAACCTCGGTTATTGCGAATGACGTATCCACTTACAGAATTTCCAAAATTATCGATGGCCGACTTGTAACGGACGAAGGACTGGCTATTTCCCTTTATGGCCTTCAGTTCCCTGATTCTGCCGAAAACCCTGTTGAATTTAAGCAGGCAATTGACCAGCTGCAAGCGCTTGTTCTGCCTGGACAGGTAAGATTAGATGCTTCGCTTTTTAAAGAGATGGGCGCAGAGAAAAATCGATATGGCGATTGGCATGGAAAGATTGTGAATAATTCCGGGACATGGGTTCAAAAGGAGTTGGTCGAAAAAGGGTTTGTTTGGTGGAGCGGTGCTGCGAAGTATCCAAAGAAAATACGTGCTGCGTTGGTTGCTGCAGAA